>NZ_PSWQ01000024.1:0-141411 GCF_002932915.1 Rathayibacter sp. RFBD1 | reverse complement strand
GCCGATGGTACTGCAGGGGGGACCCTGTGGGAGAGTAGGACACCGCCGGACACCATTCACGATGGCCACCCAGAAATGGGTGGCCATCGCTGTTTAACCGGTCGGTCTCTGTTCGAGGACGAACAGGGCCGGCCGGAGCGACGATGACCGTCGTCGCCCGACTCCGGAACGAGGAGCAGCGATGACTCAGCACGACCCGACGCCCTCTCCGGAATCGAGGCCGCTCCAGAACGGCTTCGACGTCGTGGAGGAACACGTCCTGTCAGACGAGCTCCTCCGGATCGAGCAGACTCCGCTCAACGAGAGGGCAGCCGGATACGTCCAGCTGCAGGAGCAGCTGCGCATCCGACTCGAGAACGCGGACCGCGACCGATGACCGACGACTCGCGACTCGACTCGGCTCTCGCCGAGCGGGGCATCGCCCGGTCCCGCACCCATGCCGCTCGGATGATCGCCGACGGTCTGGTGACGGTGGACGGTGTCCCTGCACTGAAGCCCTCGATCCGCGTGCGCGACGATCAGGACGTCGCGGTCGCCGGCCTCGACCACTACGTCAGCCGGGCCGCCCACAAGCTGCTCGCCGCCCTCGACACCTTCGTGACGGTGCGAGTCGGCGGCCGGAACGCTCTCGACGTCGGGGCGTCGACGGGCGGGTTCTCGCAGGTCCTGCTCGAGCGCGGCGCCGCCTCGGTGATCGCCCTCGACGTCGGGCACGCGCAGCTCGCTCCCCGGATCCGGTCCGACGATCGCGTCCACGTGGTGGAGGGGTTCAATGCGCGGGATCTCACCGCCGCCCGGCTCGCCGAAGCCGCCAAGACCGCGATCGTGCCGGACCTGGTCGTGTCCGACGTGTCCTTCATCTCCCTGCGGATGGTTCTGCCTCCGGTCGCTGCCTCCGTGAATCCGCTCGCCGACTTCGTGGTGCTGGTGAAGCCGCAGTTCGAGGTCGGCCGCTTGGGAGTGCGGGAGGGGATCGTCCGGGATCCCGAGCTGCGTCGCGAGGCCCTCTCGGACGTCCTGTGGTCGGCGTGGGACCTGGGGCTCGGCGTCGTCGGGCTGGCCGAGTCGCCACTCCCGGGGGGCGCTGGGAATCGTGAGTATCTGGCGCACCTCCACCGCGACCGCGGAACGATTCCGACAGAATGGAGGGACGCGGTCACCGCGCTCACCACCGGATGACGCGATCGTGTCCGCCGCTGTCGACCGACCAGAAGGACACACCCTCGATGCAGTCCCCTCGTGACGAGCGCAACATCCTCGTCGTCGCCCACACCGGACGGACGGACTCCCTCGATGCGGCGGTCCTCGTCGTCGAGCGTCTCCGGAACTCCGGCGCCCACCCCGTCCTCTGCGCCGACGACAAGGGCGACATCGTCGCGGTCGCTCCGGATCTGAGCGACGTCGCCGTGCTCGGGTCCGACGTGCCGCTCGAGTCCATCGAGCTCGTGTTCGTGCTCGGCGGGGACGGGACCATCCTCCGCGCAGCGGAGATCGTCCGGTCCGGGACGGCGCCTCTGCTCGGCGTGAACCTCGGCCACGTCGGATTCCTCGCCGAGAGCGAGCGGGACGATCTCGACGACGCCGTCGCTCGCGCACTCGACGGCGACTACGCGGTCGAGGAGCGGATGACCCTGCAGGTGCGCGTCAAGATCGACGAGGCCGTCGTCTACGAGACCTGGGCGCTCAACGAGGCCACGGTCGAGAAGGGCAGCCGCGAGCGGATGCTCGAGGTCATGGTGGGCGTCGACGGACGTCCGCTGTCGAGCTTCGGCTGCGACGGCATCGTCGTGTCCACTCCGACCGGTTCCACCGCTTACGCCTTCTCCGGGGGCGGCCCCGTCGTGTGGCCGACCGTCGAGGCGATGCTCCTCGTTCCGCTCAGTGCCCATGCGCTCTTCGCGCGGCCCCTCGTCGTGGGCCCGTCGTCGAGCCTCGCCGTCGAGGTCAAGGAGAGGACCGACGGCGTCGGCGTCCTCTGGGCCGACGGCCGGCGCGCCTACGAGCTGCCGCCGGGAGCGCGCGTCGTCTACCGGCGCTCGCCCGTGCCCGTGCGCTTCGCGCGCCTGCACGACGCCCCCTTCACCGATCGACTCGTGCACAAGTTCGGTCTCCCCATCCGCGGATGGCGGGGGTCGGCGGAGACGGAGTAAGGCCCGATGCTCGAAGAGCTGCAGATCCGCGACCTCGGAGTGATCGCCGAGGCGACGCTCCCGCTCGGACCGGGCTTCACTGCGGTCACCGGCGAGACCGGCGCCGGCAAGACGATGGTGGTCACGGCGCTCGGCCTCGTGCTGGGCGCGCGCTCGGACGCGTCCGCGGTGCGCTCGGGAGCGAAGCAGGCCTGGGTGTCGGGGCGCTGGCTGGTTCCCGAGGAGGGCCCGGTCGCCGAGCGCGTCCACGACGCCGGCGGCGATCTCGACGGCCCGGAGCTGCTCCTCGCGCGCTCGGTCTCGGCGGAGGGACGCGGGCGAGCCGTCGTCGGCGGCCGGAGCGCACCGGTCAGCGTGCTGAGCGAGCTCGCCGATCAGCTGGTCGTCGTGCACGGGCAGTCGGACCAGATCCGCCTCCGCTCCGCCGCGGCGCAGCGCGAGGCGCTCGACCGGTTCGGCGGACCCGGTCTCGCCGACGCCCTCCGCGACTACGCGAGCGCCTTCGAGCGCTGGCGGGCCAACCGGGAGGAGCTCGACTCGCTCACCGAGGCCCGGGAGACGCGCGCCCGCGAAGCCGAACGGCTCCGCTCCGCCCTCGCCGAGATCGAGGTGGTCGCCCCCCAGCGCGGGGAGGACGTCGAGCTCGCGGCGCAGTCCGCCCGGCTCGGGAGCATCGAGCAGCTCCGGCTCGCCGCCGGCGAGGCCCGCGAGGCGATCTCGTCCGAGGAGCTGGACGGGCGGGACGCGCTCGGGCTCCTCGAGACGGCGCGGCGCGTGCTGGAGCGGGCGGCCGAGCACGACGCCGCCCTGCAGCCGACGGTCCAGACGCTCGGCGAGGCGGCGGTGCTCCTCGTCGACGCCGCCGGCGGGCTCTCCTCGTACCTGGCGGAGCTCGACCTCGACGGCGCGCACGACCTGGAGCTGATCGAGAACCGGCGGGCGGAGCTGTCCCTGCTCGCCCGCACCTACGGACCGACGCTGGACGACGTGCTCGACCTGGTGGACTCCTCCGGACTCCGCCTGCTCGAGCTCGACGGCGACGACGAGAGGATCGCGGCTCTCGAGGCCGACACCGCGGCCGACGCGGACCTCGTCGACCGCCTCGCGACCCGGCTGACCGAGCTGCGGACCGCGGCGGCCGCCGAGCTGGGGGAGCGGGTCAGCGACGAGCTCACCGCGCTGGCCATGGCGGATGCGCGCCTGCACGTGAAGGTGACGGCCGCGGGGGAGCCGAGCGTCCACGGGCGCGACTCCGTCGAGATGCTGCTCCAGCCGCACACCGGGGCCGCACCCCGGCCCCTCGCCCGCGGAGCCTCGGGCGGCGAGCTCTCGAGGGTGATGCTCGCTCTCGAGGTCGTGGTCGCCGCCAACGACCCGGTGCCGACGTTCGTCTTCGACGAGGTCGACGCGGGGGTCGGCGGAGCAGCGGCGATCGAGATCGGCCGACGGCTCGCGCGGCTCGCCGAGACGTCGCAGGTCATCGTGGTGACCCACCTCGCGCAGGTCGCCGCATTCGCCACGAACCACCTCCGCGTCGAGAAGGGCTCGGACGGCGCGGTGACCTCGAGCGCCGTGACGCAGCTCGACTCCGAGGAGCGGGTGTCCGAGATGGCGCGCCTGCTCTCGGGGCTCACCGACTCCGCCAACGCTCTCGCTCATGCGCGGGAGCTCCTCGAATCGAGCCGGCGGGGCTGATCGCGAGCGGCCCGGGACGACATCGATCCGTCCCGGGCGGTCCGCCGCCGCCGTTCTGCTGTTACGGTGGAACCCCGTGGTGGACTTTACGAACGCGGGCCTTTCCTCTTCTTCTCCCTCGGATTCCGAGGGCTCCTCCGGGTCCTCGACCCGGAACGCTTCGACGGCCGGGCAGGACGCCCCCTCGAAGATCACGAAGCACATCTTCGTCACCGGCGGTGTCGTCTCCTCGCTCGGCAAGGGACTCACGGCCGCGAGCCTGGGCAACCTGCTGACCGCGCGCGGGCTGCGCGTCGTCATGCAGAAGCTCGACCCGTACCTCAACGTGGACCCGGGGACGATGAACCCGTTCCAGCACGGCGAGGTCTTCGTGACCGACGACGGCGCCGAGACCGATCTCGACATCGGCCACTACGAGCGCTTCCTCGACATCAACCTGAACCAGGCCGCGAACGTCACGACCGGCCAGATCTACTCGCGGGTCATCGCGCGCGAGCGCGCCGGCGAGTACCTCGGCGACACGGTCCAGGTCATCCCGCACATCACGGACGAGATCAAGCGGCGCATGCGCCTCCAGTCGGAGGACGACCCGCAGCCGGACGTCATCATCACCGAGATCGGCGGCACCGTCGGCGACATCGAGAGCCAGCCGTTCATCGAGTCGGCCCGCCAGGTCCGCCACGAGCTCGGCCGCCGCAACGTCTTCTTCGTGCACGTCTCGCTGGTGCCCTTCATGGGCGCCTCCGGTGAGCAGAAGACCAAGCCCACCCAGCACTCCGTCGCGGCGCTGCGCTCGATCGGCATCCAGCCGGACGCGCTGGTGCTGCGGAGCGACCGGCCCGTGTCGGAGTCGAACAAGCGCAAGATCGCGCTGATGTGCGACGTCGACGAGCAGGCCGTGGTCAACGCGAAGGACGTCGCGTCGATCTACGAGATCCCGCAGATGCTCAACGAGCAGGGCCTCGACGCCTACATCATCGACCAGCTGGGCCTCCCGGCCGGCGAGGTCGTCTGGGACGGCTGGTCGCGACTGCTCGAGGCCGTGCACGAGCCCAAGCACGAGGTCACCATCGGCCTGGTCGGGAAGTACATCGACCTGCCCGACGCCTACCTCTCCGTGACGGAGGCTCTGCGAGCCGGCGGCTTCGCGCAGCAGACGAAGGTCGCCATCCGCTGGATCGCCTCCGACGGGCTCGAGGACCCCGAGGCTGCGGCCAAGGCGCTCTCCGAGCTCGACGGAATCTGCGTGCCCGGCGGCTTCGGCATCCGCGGCATCGAGGGCAAGCTCGGCGCGCTGCGCTTCGCGCGGGAGAACGGGATCCCGACCCTCGGGCTCTGCCTCGGCCTGCAGTGCATGGTCATCGAGTACGCCCGCAACGAGGCCGGCCTCGAGGGGGCCTCGTCGTCGGAGTTCGACCCGGAGACGGAGTTCCCCGTCATCGCGACGATGGCCGAGCAGGTCGAGATCCTCGCGTCCGGGGACATGGGCGGCACGATGCGCCTCGGCCTCTACACGGCCGAGCTCGCCGAGGGCTCGATCGTCGCCGAGGTGTACGGCGCACCTGAGGCCGCCGAGCGCCACCGTCACCGCTACGAGGTCAACAACCGCTACCGCGACCGGATCGCCGAGGCGGGGCTCTGGTTCTCGGGCCTCTCGCCCGATGGCCACCTCGTGGAGTACGTCGAGCTGCCCCGCGAGAAGCACCCCTACTACGTGGGCACGCAGGCGCACCCGGAGCTCCGCTCGCGCCCGAACGCCGCGCACCCGCTCTTCCGCGGCCTCGTGACCGCCGCCCTCGAGCGCCAGGAGGCCTCGCGCCTCTTCCCGGCATCGGAGGCGGGCGCCGATGAGTGAGCCGCTGTCGGACGAGCTCGTCGAGCCGGAGGTCCTGACCAGTGAGCGCGTCTTCGACGGGATGGTCTGGGGCGTCCGCGCGGAGACGTTCCGCTACGGCGGCGGCGAGCTGCGCCGGGAGTTCCTCGATCACACGGGAGCCGTCGCGGTGCTGGCCCTCGACGACGAGGACCGCGTCGCCCTGATCAAGCAGTACCGGCACCCGGTCCGCACCCGCGAGTGGGAGATCCCGGCCGGCCTGCTCGACGTGGAGGGCGAGGATCCGCTGGTCGCCGCTCAGCGGGAGCTGGGCGAGGAGACGGACCTGCAGGCCGAGCGCTGGGACCTGCTCTCGGAGTTCGCGACCTCGCCGGGCGGCAGCGACGAGGTCATCCGGATCTACCTGGCCCGCGGGCTCTCGTCCACAGGCTCCGCCTTCGACCGCGAGGCGGAGGAGGCCGACATGGAGCTGCGGTGGGTGCCGCTGGACGAGGCGGTCGAGGCGGTCCTCGCCCGCCGGGTGCAGAACCCCTCGCTGACGATCGCGGTGCTCGCGGCGCACGCGTTCCGCTCGCGCGGCTGGGACGGGCTGGGCGACGCGTCCTCGCCGTGGACGCGCCACCCGCGGGTCCGCCACCCCCGGGGGTGAGCCCCCGCGCCTGCGCCGAGGCGTACCTCCGGCAGGCGAGCGTGGAGCGCGGGCTCTCGGCGCACACGCTCGCGGCCTACCGGCGCGACCTGGAGCTCTACCTCGGCTGGCTCGAGGAGCGCGGGACCGTCGATCTGGCGCAGCTCGGACGGGTCGACGTGGGGGAGTTCTCCTCCTGGTTGGCCGCACGCCCGGAGCGGCCGCTCGCGGCGAGCTCGCGCGCACGGATCCTCTCGAGCGTCCGAGGGCTGCACCGCTTCGCCCTCGAGGAGGGGGTCGTCGCGGACGACGTTGCCCGGGACGTGGTGCCGCCGAAGATCCCGATGACCCTGCCGAAGGCGGTCACGGTCGAGCAGATGGCGGCACTGCTCGACGCGGCGCGCGGCGAGGAGCTCGCGGACCTGCGGGACCGGGCCCTGCTGGAGCTGCTCTACGCGACGGGCGCGCGCATCTCGGAGGCGGTGGACCTGAACGTCGACGACGTGGTCGCCGCGGAGGTGGTGCGGCTGACGGGCAAGGGGTCCAAGCAGCGGATGGTGCCGCTCGGCCGCTTCGCCCGCGAGGCCGTCGACGAGTACCTCGTGCGTGCGCGGCCCGAGCTCTCGCGGAGGGGGCGCGCGACGCCGGCGCTCTTCCTGGGGGTCCGCGGGAGCCGCCTGTCGCGGCAGAGCGCCTGGCTGGTCATCCGCGCCGTCGCCGAGAAGGCCGGGCTGGACCGGGAGATCTCGCCGCACACCTTCCGGCACTCCTTCGCGACCCACCTGCTCGCGGGCGGTGCCGACGTCCGCGTGGTGCAGGAGCTCCTCGGGCACGCCTCGGTGGCGACGACGCAGATCTACACGCTGGTGACGGCGGACACGCTCCGGGACGTCTACACGTCCGCGCACCCGCGAGCGCGGCGCTAGAGCCGCGGCCCCGCGCGGCGGGGCGCGGCGGCCGGGGAGCGGGGCGCCGGTACACTCGTCGGAGGCCGCGCGGGAGCGCACGCCGCCACGGAAGCGAGGACGACGCAGGTGACACGCAAGACGGACGACAAGGCCGAGCTCACCGGTCTCGAAGCCCCGACGCTCGGCCCGACCGGCCGCCCCCTGCGCGACTTCCCGCTGCCGGTGGAGCTCACCGGTCACGGCCCCGCTCGGATCATCTCCCTCTGCAACCAAAAGGGCGGCGTCGGAAAGACGACGACGACCATCAACCTGGGCGCGACCCTCGCCGAGTACGGCCGCCGCGTGCTGGCCATCGACTTCGACCCGCAGGGCGCCCTCTCGGCCGGCCTCGGGGTCACGACCTACGACGCCATCACGATCTACGACCTGCTCCTCGGCACCGTGAAGGACCCGGCCGAGGCGATCCGGAGGACCCGCGTGCCGGGCCTGGACGTCATCCCGGCCAACATCGACCTCTCCGCCGCCGAGGTCCACCTCGTCAACGAGGTCGCGCGCGAGCAGATCCTCGCCCGGGTGCTCCGCAAGGTGAGCGCGGACTACGACGTCATCCTGATCGACTGCCAGCCCTCGCTGGGCCTGCTCACGGTCAACGCGCTCACCGCGAGCCACGGCGTCCTCATCCCGCTCGAGTGCGAGTTCTTCGCGCTGCGCGGCGTCGCCCTGCTGATCGAGACGATCGACAAGGTCCGCGACCGGCTCAACCCGGTGATCGAGCTCGACGGCATCCTGCCCACGATGTACGACTCCCGCACCCTGCACTCGCGGGAGGTGCTCGACCGGGTGGTCGACGCCTTCGGCGACAGCGTGCTCGAGACGGTGATCGGCCGCACGGTGAAGTTCCCGGACGCCAGCGTGTCCGGCGTTCCGATCACCCAGTTCGCGCCCGAGCACAACGCCGCGAAGGCGTACCGCAAGCTCGCCAGGGAGCTGATCTCGCGTGGCGCGGTCGCCTGAGGTCCTCCTCGAGGAGCGCACCGCTCCCACCGGGTTCCACCTCGCGCTGACCAACTTCGAGGGTCCGTTCGACCTCCTGCTGAGCCTCATCGCGAAGCAGCAGGTCGACATCACCGAGATCGCGCTGAGCGCCGTGACGGACGAGTTCCTCTCGTACCTGCACGGGATCGACTCCCTCGAGGGGCTGGACCGCGCGTCGGAGTTCCTCGTCGTCGCCGCGACGCTCCTCGACCTGAAGATCGCCGGACTCCTGCCCCAGGGCGAGCTCGTGGACGCGGAGGACGCGGCGCTGCTGGAGGCGCGAGACCTGCTGTTCGCCCGGCTCCTGCAGTACCGGGCCTTCAAGCAGGTGTCGTCGTGGTTCGCCGAGCGGATCGCGATCGAGACCGCCCGCCACGTGCGGGACGTGCCTCTGGAGGAGGAGTACCGGTCCGCGAAGCCGGAGCTCGTCTGGACCCTGTCGCCCGCCGACTTCGCCGCCCTCGCGACCGTCGCCCTCGCTCCGCGCGAGCTGCCGACGGTGGGCCTGGACCACCTGCACGCCCCGCAGATCAGCATCCGGGAGCAGGCCGCGCACGTCGTGGCGATGCTGCGCGCCCGCGGGATGGCCACGTTCGGCGAGCTGATCGCGGACGCCGACGAGAAGGGCGTGATCGTCGCGCGCTTCCTGGCCGTGCTCGAGCTCTACCGGCACGCCGCGATCTCGTTCGACCAGCCGGAGCCGCTCGGCGAGCTCACGCTGCGCTGGGTCGCCGAGCAGTGGAGCGATGCGAGCCTCGCCGCGCTCGGAGCCGACTATGACTCCTGACGCCGGCCCCGGGACCGTCGCGTTCGAGATCGACCGGGCGATCGAGGCGATCCTGATGGTCGCGGACGAGCCGCAGCCTCTCGCCTCCCTCGCGACCGCGCTGTCGAGGCCGATCGCCGTGGTCCGCCAGTCGATCGAGCGCCTGGTCGCCGACTACGACGGCGCCGACGGGGCGACCCGTCGGGGCTTCGAGCTGCGCGAGGTCGGTGCCGGCTGGCGGATCTACGTGCGCCGCGAGTACGACCCGGTGGTCAAGGACTTCGTCCTGACGCAGAACCCGACGCGGCTCTCGCAGGCGGCGCTCGAGACGCTCGCCGTGATCGCCTACAAGCAGCCGGTCTCACGCGGTCAGGTCGCGCAGATCCGCGCGGTCAACGTCGACTCCGTCGCGCGCACCCTCCTCGGCCGCGGCCTCATCGCGGAGGTCGGCCACGACCCCGAGACGGGCGCGGTCCTCTACGGCACCACCGAGCAGCTGCTCGTGCACCTCGGCCTCACCTCGCTCGACGAGCTGCCGAAGATCTCCCCCCTACTGAGCGACGGAAGAGACGGATTCGATGAGCGCGCCTGACAGCGGCCCCGACGGCGAACGACTGCAGAAGGTCCTCGCGGCAGCGGGGGTCGCCTCCCGACGAGTGGTCGAGGAGATGATCGTGGCGCGGCGGATCCGCGTCAACGGCGAGGTGGCGGACGAGCTCGGCCGCCGCATCGATCCGGCGACCGACCGGATCGAGGTCGACGGGGTCGCGGTGCAGCTGGACACCTCGCGCCGCTACGTCATGCTCAACAAGCCGATCGGCGTCGTCAGCTCGCTGGCGGACGAGAACGGACGCACCGACCTCAGCCTCTACACGAAGAACTTCGAGGAGCGGCTGTTCAACGTCGGGCGCCTCGACGCCGAGACCTCGGGCCTGCTCGTGCTGACCAACGACGGCGAGCTCGCCCACGTCCTCGCGCACCCGTCGTTCGGAGTGACGAAGACCTACATCGCGAAGGTGCACGGGCAGGTCCTCCCGCAGACGATCGCGACGCTGACCTCCGGGATCGAGCTCGACGACGGACCGGTGGCCGCCGACAAGGCGCGTCTCCTCGGCCGGCCGGAGGGCCGCTCGAACGCCTCGCTCGTCGAGATCACCCTGCACTCCGGTCGCAACCGGGTCGTCCGCCGGATGATGGCGGCGGTCGGCCACCCGGTGATCGAGCTCGTCCGGCGCCAGTTCGGGCCGCTGCACCTGGGCACCCTGCGCTCGGGCGATCTGCGCGACCTGACCCGGGAGGAGCTGGGCGCGCTGCTCACGATCGCGCGGCAGGGCGGCGAGGCGGTGGCGGCCGCTCCCGCGGTCCCCTCGAAGAAGGTGAGCGCGGGTGCGCGGCGGCCCCGGCCTGACAGCGGCGAGCGCGTCGCCCCGGCGGAGCGCGGCTCGGCCGGGCGATCCTCGGATCGCGGCGGATCGTCCGGACGGTCGTCCGACCGCGGCGGCTCGGCGGGACGGTCGTCCGATCGCGGCGGCTCCTCCGCCGGCGGCGGGCGGAGCGACGGTCCTCCGCGCCGGTCCGGCGCCGACAAGCAGCGCCGCGCCGATCGCTAGGCTGTCGGGGTGAACGAGCTCCTGCACCCCGCGCCGCCCGCGATGCGGACGACCGGGACGGTGCGGGTGGTCGGCTCCGGACTGCTCGGCGCCTCCATCGGCCTCGGCCTCGCCTCCCGCGGGATCGACGTCGTCCTCGACGACGCCTCGCCCGCGAGCCTCTCCCTCGCCATCGACTACGGGGCCGGCCGCGCCGCCTCCGCCGACGACCGGCCCTCCGTCGTCGTCGTCTGCGTCCCCCCTGACGTCACCGCGAGCGTCGTCGAGCGCGAGCTCGCGGCGCACCCCGGAGCCGTCGTCACCGACGTGGCGAGCGTCAAGACCCAGCCGCTGCGCGAGCTGCGCTCCCGCGGCGTCGACCTCACCCGCTACATCGGCTCGCACCCGATGGCCGGCCGCGAGCGCGGCGGACCGGTCTCCGCGCGGGGGGACCTCTTCGTCGGCCGGCCCTGGGTGATCTGCCGCGACGGCGAGACCGCGCCCGACGCGCTCGCGCGGGTGGAGGGCCTCGCTCTCGACCTCGGCGGCACCATCGTCGAGATGGACCCGGAGGAGCACGACCTCTCGGTCGGCCTCGTCTCGCACGCCCCGCAGGTGATCTCGTCACTGCTCGGCCAGCGCCTCCTCGACGCCCCGAACGCGGCGCTCCGCCTCGCCGGGCAGGGCGTCCGCGACGTCTCGCGCCTGGCGGCCTCGGCCCCCGAGCTCTGGATGCAGATCCTGGCCGCGAACCGCGAGCACGTCGTCGCGGTGCTCGACGCCTTCCGCGACGACGTCGCCGCGGTCGCCGACGCTCTCCGCGACCTCGAGGCGCCCGGCTCGCGCCGCGTGCTCGCCGAGCACCTGGCCGCGGGCAACGCCGGAGTGGCGCGCCTGCCCGGCAAGCACGGCCAGGACCAGCGCCTCTCGACCCTGATCGTCCTCGTCGACGACTCTCCCGGAACCCTCGCGCGACTCCTGGTGGAGATCGGCGAGGCGGGCGTCAACCTCGAGGACGTGCGCCTCGAGCACGCGCAGGGGCGCCGAGTGGGTCTCGCCGAGATCTCGGTGGTGCCCGAAGCGGTCGCGCCGCTGACCGAAGAACTGACCATACGCGGCTGGAGGATCGCCGGATGAGC
Source organism: Rathayibacter sp. RFBD1 (assembly GCF_002932915.1). Taxonomy (NCBI): domain Bacteria; kingdom Bacillati; phylum Actinomycetota; class Actinomycetes; order Micrococcales; family Microbacteriaceae; genus Rathayibacter; species Rathayibacter sp. RFBD1. The sequence goes on along the minus strand of NZ_PSWQ01000024.1, from coordinate 129,667 downwards.
ACCGAGCAGAACAGGCAGGAGGGCGGCCTGAACAGGATGACGCCCGCCCGCCGGGCACAGCAGAGCATCCCGGAGGACGGGGGCGCGGCTCCCGAGCGCGAGGCGCGCTCCGAGGCCGCCGAGCAGGGCGACTTCGGCGAGGCCGTCGTGGTCGCCATCGACGGCCCGGCCGGCAGCGGCAAGTCCAGCGTGTCGAGGGCTGCCGCCCGCCGCCTCGACTTCGAGTTCCTCGACACGGGAGCGGCCTACCGCGCGCTCGCCTGGCACGGGCTCGACCGCGGCCTCGACTTCGAGGACCAGGACGCGATCGTCGACGCGCTCGACGGCTTCGACTACTCCATCGGCACCGACCCCGAGTCGTACTCGGTGTGGGTCGGTCCGACCGAGGTGACCACCGCCATCCGCGAGCCCCGGGTGACCGCGCGCGTCTCGGCCGTGGCGAAGGTCCCCGAGGTCCGTCGGAGGATCACCCTGCTGTTCCGGAGGATCATCGGCGAGACACGTCGGGAGGGCATCATCGTCGAGGGCCGCGATATCACGACGGTCGTCGCACCGACCGCTCCGGTCCGGATCCTGCTGACGGCGAGCGAAGAGGCTAGAATGGCCAGGCGTTCGCGCGAGGTCACCACGGAATCCGCCGAGGCGACGGGTCAGGCGCTGCGGTCGAGGGACCGCGCCGACTCGCAGGTGGTCGACTTCATGAACGCCGCAGAAGGAGTCACTCTTCTCGACTCCACTCATCTCGACTTCGAGCAGACCGTCGACGCGGTCGTCGCCGAGGTCCGAACTTCGAGAGCAAGGGCCGGTCATGGCACAGGACACGCACGTCGGTGACGACGAGCTGAACTTCGGAGACGACGACCTCGTCGAGCGCCTCGGCGACCTCGACGAGCAGCTCGCCTCCTCACGCGCGCAGGCGCTCCGCAGCGGACTCGAGGACTACGACCTCGACGAGGAGGACCTCGACCTCCTCGAGTTCGCCGGGGAGGACTCGGACGAGGTCCGCTACCTCCCCGCCCTCCCGGTCGTGGCGATCGTGGGCCGCCCCAACGTCGGCAAGTCCGCGCTGGTGAACCGCATCCTCGGCCGCCGCGAGGCCGTCGTCGAGGACACCCCGGGCGTCACGCGCGACCGCGTGTCCTACAAGGCGGAGTGGATCGACCGGGCGTTCACCATCGTCGACACCGGCGGCTGGGAGCCCGACGCCCGCGGCATCGACGCCTCCGTCGCCATGCAGGCCGAGATCGCCATCGACCTCGCCGACGCCGTCATCTTCGTCGTCGACGCGAACGTCGGCGCGACCGCGACCGACGAGCACGTCGTGAAGCTGCTGCGCAAGACGAAGAAGCCGGTCTTCCTCGCCGCCAACAAGGTGGACGACGCCCGCCAGGAGCCGAACGCCGCCTCGCTGTGGTCGCTCGGCCTGGGCGAGCCCCGCCCCGTCTCGGCCGTCCACGGCCGCGGCGTCGCCGACCTTCTCGACGCGGTGCTCGAGAAGCTCCCTCTGGAGTCGGCCGTCGCCAAGCGCGAGGTCGGCGGGCCGCGCCGCGTCGCGATCCTCGGCCGCCCGAACGTCGGCAAGTCCAGCCTGCTCAACAAGGCGGCGGGGGAGGAGCGGGTCGTCGTCAACGAGCTCGCCGGCACCACGCGCGACCCGGTCGACGAGCAGGTCGAGATCGCCGGCAAGGTCTGGCGCTTCGTCGACACCGCGGGCATCCGCCGCCGCGTGCACCTCCAGCAGGGCGCCGACTTCTACGCGTCGCTGCGCACCTCGACCGCGCTCGAGAAGGCCGAGGTCGCCGTCGTCGTCCTCGACGTCTCGCAGCCCATCTCGGAGCAGGACGTCCGCATCATCGACCTGGTGCTGGAGTCGGGCCGGGCGCTCGTGCTCGCCTTCAACAAGTGGGACCTCCTCGACGACGAGCGCCGCCGCTACCTCGAGCGCGAGATCGAGACCGACCTCGCTCACGTGGCGTGGGCGCCCCGCGTCAACATCTCGGCCCGCACCGGCCGCCACCTCGAGAAGCTCGTGCCGGCGCTCGAGCTAGCCCTCGAGTCGTGGGACACGCGCATCCCGACGGGCAAGTTCAACGCGTTCCTCGCCGAGCTCACCGCGGCGCACCCGCACCCCCTCCGCGGAGGCAAGCAGCCCCGCGTGCTCTTCGGCACGCAGGCCTCGTCGCGCCCGCCGACATTCGTCCTCTTCACGACCGGGTTCCTCGACCCGGGCTACCGCCGCTACATCGCGCGCCGCCTGCGCGAGATCTACGGCTTCCAGGGGTCGCCGGTGAACGTCAACATGCGCGTCCGCGAGAAGCGCGCGCGCTGAGCGCAGCCGCACCGTGTCCGGCCCGTGGGAGCTCCTCCCGCGGGCCGTCCGCGTCTCCGGGAGGAGCGGTCGTCGAGTCGAGGGGCGGATGCCGCTCCGATGCGGCTCGATCGAGCGGGTCGGCCTCGTCGCGAGCGGGAGTGACGGGCGGCGCGGTGCTGCCGCCTACGCAGCGGCTTCCCTCGAACCGGGCGGTCGTCTCTCCGAGCGGGCGTCGGCAGGGCCGGGAGGCCGGTCAGTCGCCGGTGGCGAAGGGCCACCACGGCGGCAGGAGCCGTCGGTAGGCGGCCAGATAGCTGCCGGGATCGCGGGGCGCGGGCAGGCGGAGCCACTGCTCCATCAGGCCGACGGAGCCCGCCGCGAGGAACGAGGCCGTCGCGTTCTCGAGGAACCCGAGCGGTGCGTCCGCGGCTGGGACGTCGAGGATCCCGGTGTCGAGCGTCGCGGAGACGGCGGTGCGGAAGTGCCCCGCGAGCATCGCGCGGAGGCCCGAGTCGCCGCCGGGGGCGTCGAAGGCGCGGAGGTAGAGGTCGCGGTGGCCGTCCAGGTGGCCGAGGACGCGCGAGGTGCCCTCGCGGATGCTCGCGTCGGTCGCGGCGCCGCTCCGGAGCTGCTGGAGGTAGCCCTCGCGGATCGCGTCGAGCTCGTCCTGGAGGGCGGCGCAGAGCAGTTCTGCGGCGGAGGAGGCGTGGGCGTAGAAGGTGGAGCGGTTCACGCCGGCGAGATCCGTGATCTCGGAGACGGTGAGGGTGGCGACGTCGCGGCCGGTCGCGAGTTCGATGATGGCCCGGTGCAGGGCCACCTGTGATCGCTTCTGCCGCGCATCCACTGCTGACGCCTCCCGAGCTGCCGACGGCGCGTCGACCCGTGCCGACGCGTTCCGCGCAGCGAGTCTACGGGGCCCGCTCGTTTTCACTTCCGGCGTCGGCATCCGCTAAGGTAGTCGAGTTGCCCGGGCCTCGGCCCGGTCTGCCACGGGCTGTGGCGCAGCTTGGTAGCGCACTTGACTGGGGGTCAAGGGGTCGCAGGTTCAAATCCTGTCAGCCCGACGGAAAGCCCTGATGAGACCACTGGTCGTCGTCAGGGCTTCCGTTGTTTTCGGGCCTCGTCGTGAGGCTGCGGGCCGCTCACCGGAGCGCTGCGGCGACCTCGGCGAAGGCCTCGCGACGCCGGGCGGAGCGCGCCTCCCGCTCGGCGGGATCCCGAGCCCAGAGCGCCTGTCGCGACGGGTGGAAGGTGCGGATCACCGTGAGGCCGCGCTCGCGCTCGATCGCCGGGTGCCGCCTGAGGAGGCGCCGCCAGCCGTGATCGGCGTCGCCGCCCTGCAGGAGGACCACCTCGACGTCGGGGGCGAGCGCGAGCAGATGCAGGACGGTCTCGACGCCGGCGTCGAGCTGCTCGGCGTTCGGCGCCTGGTTGATGTACCAGGGGTAGGCGTTCCACGGCAGCAGGTCGGCGGGGGCGAGGCCCACCTCGTCCATCAGCCCGGCCATGAGCTCCGCCTTCGGTCGTCGTTCTCGGTGCAGAGGAAGCCGCTTCCGACGCCGTCCTGGGTGGCGGGGCCGGGATCGCGGAGGACGCTGACGACGCGCGCCTCCACTCCGCCGTGCAGGGGAGCGACGTAGGGCAGCCAGCCGCGTCCGTAGGGGTTCCGCAGCTCGTCGACCCAGCGGTTCACGGGAGCCACGTGCGGTGAGTAGCGCTGCTCCCACTGGGCGCGGCGGAAGGAGAGGTCGGCCATGGAGCGGGGCATGTCCGCACCCTGGAGGGTGACCGGGGCGGCGCGGCACCCTTCCTGGTCGTCGGCCGTGCCGGCGGCGTCCGGACTGAGAGGCCGGAGCGGCATGCACGGCGTCTCCCCGACCGCCCGCAAGGGCGGCGGCAGGCCGGCTCCCTAGCGTCGGTGGACGTGACCCACTCCGCTCCGCTCGCCCGCTGGTGGCGCGAACCCTGGTGGGCGCGGCTCACCCTCCTCGCGATCCTGTGCGGATCGACGGTCCTCACCGGCTGGAATCTCGCCCGGGGCGGAGACGCCGTCTTCTACGAGGCGGCGGCACGGTCGATGTCGGAGTCGTGGCACGCGCTGGCGTTCGGAGCCTTCGATCCCGCCGCCACGGTGACGCTGGACAAGCTGGCGGGGTTCGCGGTGCCGCAGGCGCTGAGCATCCGGCTGTTCGGCATGTCGACGTCGTCGATCGCGCTGCCGCAGCTGATCGAGGGGCTGATCACGGCCGCGGCGTGCTCGGTCGTCGGGCTCCGGTGGGGCGGCCGGGGGCTCGGGCTGGTCGCGGCGGCAGCGGCGGTGAGCACGCCGATCTTCGTGTCGATGTTCGGGCACCCGATGGAGGACGGGCTGCTCACGGCGGCACTCGCCGTGGCGCTGGTGTGGTGGCAGCGCGCGGTGCTGACCGGGCGGTGGTGGCCGCTCCTGATGACCGGGCTGTCCATCGGGATCGGCTTCCAGGCGAAGATGATGCAGGCCTGGTTCGTCCTGCCGGCGCTCGTGGTGGCGACTCTCGTCGGGGTGCACGGGTGGCGCCGAGCCCTCGCCTGGGCGGGCGGGCTCCTGGCCGTCGCGGTGGGCGCCTCCGTGGCGTGGACGGTCGCGATCCAGGCGGTGCCCGCGGGCGGCCGGCCGTACATCGACGGGTCGACGGGGAACGACGTGTTCGCGATGGTGTTCGGATTCAACGGGCTCGACCGGCTGATCTCGGGCGCGGTGCCCGGCGCCGTCGTCGCGTCCGCCCACGTCGCGGCGATGGGCGGAGCGGCGGGATCGTCGCCGGTGAAGCTTCTGCTCGCGCAGTACGCGACCCAGGTGGGCTGGCTGTACCCCGCGGCGCTCGCGGGGCTGATGCTGGGGGCGGTGCGCTGGCGGCCGCGGCGGGGGAGCACCCGCGGTCCGTTCGCCCTCCTGGTCCTGACTGCGGTGTGGCTGGCGACGGCGGCGGCGGTGCTCTCGGTGGCGACGGTGCCGCACACCGCCTACGTCGCGGCGATCGGAGTGCAGCTGGCGCTCCTCGCGGCGCTGGGCTGGGCGGAAGCGGTGCGGCTGCTCGCGTCGACCCGGATCGTCGCGCGGCTGGTGCTGCCGCTCCTCCTCGTCGCGCAGACGGCGTGGAGCGCGGTGCTCGCCGTGGGCGGGCAGCTGCCCGCGGTGCTGGGCCTGCCGTTCGCGGCGCTCGCCGGAGCAGGGCTCGTCGTGGTCGCGGTGGCGGCGCGGCGACGGAGCGGCGGTGCGGTGGAGCGAGCGGTCGGGAGCCGGAGGGGAGCGGCCCGCCGTCGTCCCGTCGCGCTCACGGCAGCGGTCGTGATCCTGGCCGGGCCGGTCGCGTTCAGCCTGCAGGTGCTCGACGCGTCCCTCGACGGGTCGGGCGGCGACGCGCTCGTCGGCCTGCGCTTCCCGCAGCGGGCCGAGACCTCGGCTCCGTTCGCGGTCTCGTCGCCGGACGCGGTCGGCGGGCACGACTCGATGACCGCCGATGAGACCGGCCTGGTCGCCGCCGCTCGTGCCGCCGGCGGCGGGGTGGACGGCGCGCCCCTGTTCCTCACCGACTCCTGGGCGATCTCGGCGCCGATCATCACGGCGACCGGCGCGAGCGTGCTCACCGACGGCGGCTACTCCGGCCAGGCGCGGGTCTTCACCGAGCAGGACGTCACCCGGATGATCGCGGCAGGACGCACGCCTCTGCTGGTGCTGAAGAACTCCGCTCCGCCGACCGAGTCGGTGCGGAAGGCCGTGGTGGCGGACGGTTGCACCGAGCTGCAGGAGTGGGGGCCGGCGGCGACGGAGTCGGGGGAGCACGCCTCCGCGGTCACCGGGTTCTCTCTGTGGCGGTGCGGACCGGTGCCGCAGATCTCGGCGGGCGGGGTGGCGGCTGTCGGCCGGTGACGGCGTCGGGCGGTTCTCGCGTCGACGAGATCGCGACCCCGGCGGAACGGCGAGGAGCGGCTGCCGTCGTCCTGCCGCTCGCAGGATCGGGGCGGGCCGAGGAGGTCGGGTCCGCGAGCGGGACGGCCCCTGGCGCCTCGTCCGCGCGATGCCGGCCCGCCGCCTATCCTTGAGGGCGATGTCGAACTCCCGCGCCGAGGCCGCCTACCTGCGCTCCCTCGGCGCTTTCCGGACGCCGACACTCGATCTCCTCCACGGCCGCTACGCGCCGTTCGTCGTCGCCGCTCTGTCGCTCGTGTTCACGGTCGACCGGCAGGCCGTGGCGGTCGCCGACGCGCACGCCGAGGTGGGGGAGCTGCTCGAAGAGCTCCGCTCGGCCGGGTACGACGAGGGCGAGCGCGCTCTGCCGAGCGGCACGGCGCGCGAGGTGTGCCGCTACTGGGTCCGCGTCGGCTGGCTCGTGCCGCAGATCGAGGGCGAGGCCGAGGTCTACCGGCTGAGCGCCCACGCCGTGAGCGCCCTCGAGATCACCGGGCGCACCGGAGGCGGACGCACGCGCGTCTCGAACTCGCGGGTGCGCACTCTGCTGGAGGCGGTCGAGCGGCTGGCCGCGGACGTCGAGCCCGACCCGGAGGCCCGGCTCTCGCGGCTCCGCGAGGAGCGGGCGCGCCTGGACGTCGAGATCGCCGCACTCGAGGAGGGCGCCGGTCTCGAGCCGGCCGACGACGAGCAGCTCCTGGAGGAGGCCGAGAACGTGGTGCACCTCGCCCGCGAGCTGCCGGCCGACTTCGCGCGGGTGGCGGAGTCGATCAAGGCGATGCAGCGCGACGTGGTCGCGGATCTGCGCCGCGACGTCCGCCCGACCGGCGAGGTGCTGCGGGAGTACCTCGAGCGCGGGCAGCACGTGATGCAGGCGACCAGCGAGGGCCGTGCGTTCGCCGGAGCCCTCCGCCTCCTGGGCGACCCCGAGCGGATCGACGCGCTCGCCGACCAGCTCCACACGGTGCTCGTGCAGCCGTTCTCCCGCCTGATGGACCCGGCCCAGCGCGGGGAGCTGGCCGCGATCGGCCGCCGGGTGGAGCTGGGCGTGCAGGAGGTCCTGACCGCGCAGCGTCGCGCGTCCCACGTCATCACGGGCCAGGTCCGCACCCACGACCCCGCTCGCGACCGCCAGGTGGACGAGCTGCTGCGCGACGTGATGGCGGGGCTCCAGGAGTGGACGGGCGGGATCTCGCCGGACGCGCCGGTCACGCCGCTGCGGCACCTGCCCGTCGCCGGGATCGGCCACCTGCGCCAGACCCTGGGAGACGTGCGTCCGGCCGGCGGGCCGGCGCCCCTGGCCGGAGACGACGGCGACGCCGAGTTCGTCGGCGACGACAGCCGGGCCTGGGGCGGTCCCCGCTACGCGGAGCTGGAGGCCTACGTGGCGGAGCTCGGCGACGAGTTCGATCTGGCGGACGCGTTCAGCGCGGCTCCGGAGGACACTCGACGGCCCGTCGACCTGCTCGGGCTGCTCGAGATCGCGCACCGGACGGGCCTCGTCGACCGCGAGGGCTACTCCGTCGTGAGCACGCGCCGACCCGACGGGACCGTGCGCCGCTTCGCCTTCGGATCCGTGACCGCCCGCACCGAGGAGGAGACCGACGATGAGTGACACCCTGGCGACCGACGGGCCCGCCGCCGATCCGTTCATCGCGCCCGTGTCGATGGAGGAGGACCCCGACGAGCTCTTCCCCGGCGACCGCGGCGTCCTCGACACCGAGGTGCGCCGGGTGCTCGTGCACGTGCTGCAGCGCCGCTTCCTCCTCGCCGACCGCCACCGCGAGCAGTGGGCCGTGCTCCAGGAGCACCGGCAGCTGATCGAGTCGCGGCTGAACGACCTGTTCGTGCGGCTCGTCGTCGACCACGAGCGCGGGGTCGCCTACAAGCAGCAGGTTCGCTCCGACGAGGTGGAGATGCCGGTGCTGCTGCGCGACCTCCCCTACACCCGCGCCGAGACGCTGGTCCTGGTGCACCTGCGCACGGTCCATCAGCGGGAGTCGGCGGCCGGCGAGGCGTCGGCGCGCGTGGACGTCGAGGAGGTCGAGCAGACGGTGCTCAGCTACTTCGCCGACGCCGAGCGCGACACCGCCCGCCGGCAGCGCATGGTCCGCAAGGCGCTGGAGCGGCTCGGGCGCGACGGCATCGTCGACGAGGAGTCCGCAGGGCGGTACCGGATCAGCCCGATCGTGGAGATCGTGCTGAGCGCGCCGAAGCTGCGGGAGCTGAGCGACTGGCTGCGCGGGCGGGCGGGCGAAGACGCTTCCTCGGTGGTCGCAGACGCGGCGCTCGCCGAGGAGCCCGGCTCGGACGATCCGGAGCAGGCGGACGACGACGCGCTCGAGGACGACGGCCTCGACGAGGACGCGGACCCGCCCACGGACGGCGTCCTGCCCGGAGCCGATGTCGCGGACGACGAGCCGCTGGACGACGAGCCGCTGGACGACGAGCCGACCGACGACGACACCCCCGACCCGGAGGACGACCCCCGATGACGATGCTCGACACCCTCTTCGGCCTGATCCCCGCCGCCTCCCGCGGTCAGCAGTGGCTCGCCGAGGACCTGCAGCTGGTCAACTGGGGCGGCTACGACGGCGCGCACCGGGTCCGCTTCTCGCCCGGCGCCACGCTCCTCTGCGGCGGCTCCGGCTCCGGCAAGTCCACGCTGATGGACGCCTACATCGCCCTGATGATGCCGCACACCACGCCGTTCAACGGCGCCTCGAACGGCGGAGTGACGGGCCGTCCGCGCGGCGAGGACCAGCGCAACATCCTCTCCTACGCGCGCGGCAAGCTCGACGAGTCGCGCACGGACGAGGGCACGACCATGCGCGTCCTGCGCGGCGACGGAGTCGACACCTGGACCGCCGTCGCGATGACCTGGGTCGACCACGACGGCTCGCGCTTCAGCGCGGTCCGCGCCTGGTACGTCCCGGCCGGCTCCCGGGTGCTCGAGGAGACCGTGCGGATCCGCGCGAGCGCCGAGGGCCCGGTCGACCTCGCCGCGCTCGACCGGGCGGCGGCGCACCGCTTCTCCGACGCGTCGCTGCGCGCGGCGGGCCTGGATCCGCTCGGCACCGACCGCGAGTTCTCGGCGCGTCTGCACGCGGTGCTCGGCATCGGAGCGGCGGGTGCCGGATCGAAGGCGATGAGCCTGCTCGCCCGCATCCAGGCCGGTCAGCAGATCACGACCGTCGACGACCTCTACAAGCGGCTCGTGCTCGAGGAGCCCGAGACCCTGGCCTCCGCCGACGCGGTCGTCGCCCACTTCGACGAGCTCGAGAGCACCCGGCAGCGGATGCTCACCGCGCGCCAGCAGGTCGCGGCACTCGAGCCGTTGCGGGGTTTGCGCCTGCGCATCGCCGCGTCCGCGGAGCGCATGCGCCTCATCGACGCGCTCGGGGAGTTCGACGCCCCGGTGTCGCCGGCGGCCCTGTGGCGCGCTGAGCAGCGCCTCGGCCTGCTGCGCGACGTCGAGGCCGAGCTGCGCGAGCGCACCCGCGCCGTCGACGCCGTGCTCCGCGAGAAGCGGGCGCTCGCCGAGGCGGCGGAGTCGGAGCGGGACGGGCTCGCCGAGGTGCTGCGGGCCTCCGGCGGCGACCGCCTCGAGACGGCCCAGCGCGAGCTCCGCGAGGTGGAGCGGCGGCTGGGCGCGGCGCGCGAGAACCGCGCCCGGCTCGAGGAGGACCTGCGCGCTCTCGGCGAGCCGGAGACCACCCGCGAGCGGTTCGAGGCGGTGCTCGCCCGGGCGGCGAGCGCGGCCGACGCCAAGCGCAGCACCCGTGCGGCCTGGTCGGACGCGGTCGCCGAGCGGAAGGCCGCGGCGCGCGATCTCGCCGAGCTCGAGGCGGAGCAGCGCTCGGCCTCGGACCGTCGGGACAGCATCCCCCGGCCTCTGCACGAGGCGCGCGAGCGGATCGCGGAGGCAGCCGGCCTCACCGCCGACGACCTGCCCTTCGTCGGCGAGCTGGTCGAGGTGCGTGCCGAGTTCGAGCCCTGGCGCGAGGCGTTCACGCTCGCTCTCGGCGGCTTCGCGACGACGCTGATGATCGACTCCGTCCACCTCGACCGCTTCCGCCGCGCCATCGACTCCCTCCGGCTCCCGGTCCGGCTCCGCTACGAGGGCGTGGAGACCGGGCTCGAGGAGGTGCGGGGCCTCGACCCGCAGACGCTGCCCGGGCGCCTCGACTACCGCGCCACCGCCTTCACCGGCTGGCTGCAGGACCGGCTCGAGGACCGCTTCGGCTACGTGTGCGTCGACAGCGCTGCGGAGCTCGGACGCCATCGGCTCGCCCTGACCCTCACCGGTCAGCTCTCGCAGGGGCAGCGCGGTGCGCACGGCGGCCACGGCGCCGCGAGTGTCCTCGGCTTCTCCAACTCCCGTCGACTCCGCGAGCTGAACGCCCTGGTCGAGGCGGCCCGGGCCCGCAGCGCGGCGGCCGTCTCGGCGGCGTCGGCGGCGGAGGAGGCTCTCGATGCGCTCGACGACCGGATGACGCGCCACGCCCGCCTCGCGCTGGTGAGCTGGGAGACGGTCGACGTCGAGTCGCTGCTCGCCGAGCAGGAGCGCTGGGAGGCTGTCGGCGCCGAGGCGGCGGAGGCGAACCCCGAGCTCGCCGGGCTTCAGGAGCAGATCGACGGGCTGCGCGGCCGCCTCGAGCGCCTCCGCCAGGAGATCGCGCGCGCCGGTGTGGAACGCGAGCGGATCGAGGCGGAGTGGGCCGTCGTGGTCGACGACGTCGACGCGAGCCAGGCGGTTCTCGACGCGGCGGAGCGCGCAGGACGCGAGCTCGACGACGACCAGCGCGCCTTCCTGGACGCCCGGTTCACGCTGACCGAGGCCGCGGCGTCCGGCAGCGCCTCGGACGTCCTGGTCCGCTTCGACGCAGCGCTCGCCACGGCAGCGCAGCGACTGGCGGAGGACCGCCGCTCCGCGGCCGAGGCGCACGAGCAGCAGCGCGAGAGCGCCGGCCGGATCATGGCCGGCTTCCTCGACCGCTGGCCGAATCCCAACCTGCTCGCGGACCCCGAGGCGTCCGCGGGCGACTTCGAGCGGCTGCTCGACGCCCTCGAGACCAGCGGCCTGCACCGGCTCGAGACCGAGTGGCGCGACAGCCTGCTCACGCTCTCCGGCAACGACCTCACGAGCTTCGACTCCACGCTCGGCCGCTCGCTGCGGGAGATCCGCGAGCGGATCGAGCCGATCAACGTGATCATGCAGGATCTGCCGTTCTACGACGACGGCCACCGCCTGCAGATCACGACGCGCGAGAACCAGTCGGAGGTGCGCCGTCGCTTCCGCCGCGAGCTCCGCGAGGTGCGCGCGCAGATCCAAGCCGTGTCCGCGGAGGAGGAGCGCGAGCAGGTCTACCGGCGGATGTCCCGGCTCATCCAGCGGCTGCGGCGCACCGCGCCCGACTTCGGCGACCTCGTCGACGTCCGCAACCACGTCCGGGTCAGCGCCGAGCGCGTGGACGCCGTCACCCGAGCGCATGTGGCGCTCTACGACCACATCGGCGAGAAGTCCGGCGGGGAGTCGCAGGAGCTGATCGCCTTCATCGTCGGCGCGGCGCTGCGCTACCAGCTCGGCGACGCGGGAGCAGACCGCCCCCGGTACGCCCCGGTCTTCATGGACGAGGCGCTGATCAAGGCCGACGCCCACTTCACCAAGCGGGCGATCGGTGCGTGGCGCGGTCTCGGCTTCCAGCTCGTGATCGGCGCCCCGAACGACAAGTACAGCGCGATCGAGCCGCACGTCGAGGTGGAGTACGACATCGTCAAGGACACGCGCGGACGCTCCTGGGCCAGGCCGAAGGTGGGCCTGGCCCCCTAGGGCTGCTCGCCGATCTTCGCGTGGCTGCGCGAGTAGGCGAAGTAGATCGCGAAGCCCACGGCCAGCCAGATCAGGAAGCGCAGCCAGGTCTCGATCGAGAGGTTGAGCATCAGGTAGGTGCAGATCAGGGCCGAGAGCAGCGGGAGCCACGGGTTCAGCGGGACCCGGAAGCCGCGCTTCAGGTCAGGCCGCTTGCGGCGCAGCACCACGACGCCGACCGAGACCAGCACGAACGCCGAGAGCGTGCCGATGTTGACCATCTCCTCGAGCACGCCGATCGGAGTGAGCCCGGCGAGCAGCGCGACGACGATGGTCACGACCACGGAGGTGAACCACGGCGTGCGCAGGCGCGGGTGGACGGTGGCCAGGCGCCGGGGGAGGAGCCCGTCGCGCGCCATCGCGAAGATGATGCGCGTCGCTCCGATCAGCAGCGTCAGCACGACGGTGGTCAGACCGGCGACGGCGCCGGCCGAGATGACCGTCGCCATCCAGGTCTGCCCGTGGTAGGCGAACGCGTTGGCGAGCGCGGCCGACGGGTCGAGCTCGCGGTAGGGGACCATGCCGGTCACGACGAGGGCGACGGCGCAGTACAGGACCGTGCAGATGATCAGCGAGGCGATGATGCCGATGGGCAGGTCGCGCTGGGGGCGGCGGGTCTCCTCCGCGGTCGTCGCGACGACGTCGAACCCGATGTAGGCGAAGAACACCAGGGAGGCGCCGGCGATGATGCCGCCGACCCCGAACGTGGCCGGCTCGATGCCCGAGAGGAACTGGAGCAGCGGCTGGGTCAGACCGGACGCGGACTGCGAGGGCTCGGCGGCGGGGACGAACGGGGTGTAGTTGGCGGTGTTCACGAACTGCAGGCCCGCGATGATGACGAACAGGACGATGAACAGCTTGATCGCGACGAGCACCAGGTTGACGCGCAGCGATTCCTTGATCCCGAAGGTCATTAGCGCGCCGAGCACGAGGACGAGCAGGATCGCCGGCACGTCGACCACGCCGCCGTAGGTGAGCGCCGGCGGGAGGGTCACTCCCAGCTGCTGCAGCAGCGACCCGAGGTACGCGCTCCACCCCTGCGCGACCACGCTCGCTCCGAGGAACAGCTCGAGGATCAGGTCCCAGCCGATGATCCAGGCGAAGAGCTCGCCGAGGGAGGCGTAGGAGAAGGTGTAGGCGGAGCCCGACACCGGGACCGTGGAGGCGAACTCGGCGTAGCACATGGCCGCGAGGGCGCAGGCGAAGGCGGCGACGACGAAGCTCAGGACGATCGCCGGTCCGGCGATGTCGTGGGCGGCGCGGCCGGTGAGGGTGAAGATGCCGGCGCCGATGACGACTCCGACGCCGAAGACCGTGAGATCGAGCGCGGTCAGCGACTTCTTGAGCTTGTACTCGGGCTCATCGGTGTCGGCGATCGACTGCTCGACGGACTTGGTGCGGAGGAGGCTCACGGTGGTTCTCTCTGTGGGCTGCGGGGTGGAGGCGCGAGGGCCACTGGGGAGGATAGCGGGGCGGGCGCCTCTGCCGCGCCGGGCGTCGCGCGAGTACGCTTCCCGGCCATGAGCAGGATCTTCTCCGTGGCGTTCGCCGACGTGCACCCCCTCTACGTGGCGAAGGCGGAGCGCAAGGGCCGGACGAGGGAGGAGGTCGACGAGGCGGTCCGCTGGCTCACCGGCTTCTCGGACGAGGAGCTGGCCCGGCACCTCGAGAGCAGGACGACCTTCGAGGAGTTCTTCGCGGCGGCGCGCCTGCCTCCGCAGGCCTCGGCGATCACGGGGATGATCTGCGGCGTGCGGGTCGAGACGATCGAGGATCCGCTGATGCAGCGCATTCGGTACCTCGACAAGCTGATCGACGAGATCGCGAAGGGACGGCCGATGGCGAAGGTGCTGCGGGCTCCCGCGGCCGGCTGAGCCGCCGGCCCCGGGCGCTCCTCCACAGGCGCCGATCCGCTCCGGTTCTCCCCGGTCCGGGCCGGCGGGATCTCGCGCCGCCGGCGACGCGAGCAGGGTGTCGGACATGACATCCACACAGCGAACCCCTGCTCCTCCGTCCCGCCGCCGCGATCCCGAAGTCCTGCGGGCGAGCGCGATCCAGGACCTCCTGGCGGCCGTCCCCTCCATCATCGGCATCCGTCCGGAGGAGTCCGTCGTGGTGGTGCCGTTCCTCGGCACGCGCGCCGGAGGCGGCTTCCGGATCCCGCTCCCGGAAACGCTGCGCGGGATGGAGGCGGAGGCGCTGGCGGGCGGCTGCGCGGCCATGATGGAGACGATGCCGCGGGCCACCGGTGTGCTGGTGGTGGTCTGCACCCGTGCGGGCTACGTCGAGGAGCGGGGGATCCCGCATCTCGACCTCGGCCACGCGGTGCTCCGGCGCCTGGAGCGCACGCGCCTGGACATCATCGCCGTGGCCTGCATCGCCGCCGACGGATGGGGGCGCTACACGGACGCCGAGGAGTGCCGCAGGCCACGTCCGCTCCTCGAGATCGAGCGGAGCGAGACCGGCGTCCTCGCCCGAGCGGTGGCCGACGAGCCACTGGACATCGACGCGCTCTCCGTGCTGCCGCCGGTCGCCGAGGAGGATCGCGCGCTCGTCGCGGAGGTGCTCCGCCGGCCGCCCCTGGTCGGCGACACGGAACGGCTCGTCGAGCGCTGGCTCAGCGGACCGCGGGACGTCCGCCGCGAAGGACTGATCGTGCGGACCCTGCAGTCGCCGCCCCTCCGCGACCGGGTGACCGTGCAGATCGCGCGGAGCCCGCAGGCAGGAGTGGGAGTGCCGCCCGGCGCGGTGGGCGACGCCCGCGCCGGAACGGACGACGACCACGACCTCGAGCTGTCGGCCCTGCTGCTCGGCAGCGGGCGTGCTCCGGAGCGCGGCCGTCTGGCGCGGGCGACCGGGCTCCTCGCCCGCGCCGCCGCGCTGGCGCCGGAGGAGGCGCGCTCCTCCGTGCTCACCGTTCTCGCGTGGTGCTGGTGGGCGAGGGGTGTCTCGAGCCTCGCCGGGCTCCACCTCGACGAGGCGCTGCGGCTCGACGCCGACGACTCGATGGCCCGGCTCTACGCCTCGCTGTTCGCGGCCCGCCCCCTGCCGGACTGGGTGCTCGCGGCCGCTGCCGAGGCGCTCGACGCCGCGAGCGCCTGAGGTCGGGCGCCGGCCGGTGCGCTCGTCCCGGAGACGGATGCTCTTGCGCGGGGGAGGGGACGGCCCTAATGTGCAACCACATGGTTGTACGAACGGACGCCGACATCGACCTGCTCTTCCGGGCGCTGGCCGACAGCACCCGCCGCGACATCGTCGCCCGGGTGCTGGTCGGCGAGCAGTCCGTCTCCGCACTCGCGGCGCGCTACGAGATGTCGTTCGCGGCGGTGCAGAAGCACGTGGCCGTCCTCGAGCGGGCGGCACTCGTCCGCAAGCGGAGGAGCGGGCGGGAGCAGCTGGTGCAGGGTGAGGTCGCCGCAGTGCGGCGGGCGTCGCGCCTGCTCGACGCCTACGAGCAGCTGTGGGCGGGGAGGATCGACCGCATGTCGGACCTCCTCGACGAGGAGTGACACCCGCGAGCCGACCGGCGCCCGGGATCTGCTGGAGGGAGAGGCGCGATGAGCGTGCTGCAGTCCGTGAAGGACATCGAGGAACTGACCCTGACCGTGACCGCCGAGTTCGACGCGGGGATCGAGCGCGTCTGGCTCCTCTGGACGGATCCGCGCCGCCTCGAGCGCTGGTGGGGGCCGCCGACCTGGCCGGCGACCTTCGAGCGGCACGAGCCGGTCGAGGGCGGACGGAGCGCCTACGTCATGACGGGACCGGACGGCGAGCAGGCGCGCGGCTGGTGGCGCGTGACCCGGGTGGAGGAGCCGACGCGGTTCGAGTTCGAGGACGGCTTCGCCGACGAGCGCGGCGACCCGGTCGACGCGCTGGGGATCACCCGGGCCACGGTCACCCTCGACGAGATCGAGCCGGGGCGCACGCGGATGGTCCTCAGCAGCCGTTTCGAGACGGTCGAGCAGCTCGAGCAGATGGTTCAGATGGGCATGGAGGAGGGACTCCGCCAGGCGATGGGGCAGATCGACGCGATCCTGCTCGAGGACTGAGTCGGCGCCGATGGAGGCTCAGCGCTCGCCGCGCCGAGCCTCCGCGCTACTGCTCGGGGTCGGTGAGGGCGGCGGCGTAGGCGCGGACGGAGCGCTGGTACCGGGGGAGCCCCGGAGCAAGCGCCTCCAGCGCGATCCGCAGGGCCTCGTCGACGCGCCCGGCGCTGTGCAGGGCGAGCGCGAGGAACACCTCCCGCGCGGAGCCCACCGCGGGGTGCGCAGCAGCGCCGGCGAGGAGGTCGATCGCCTCATCGGTGCGGCCGAGGTTCCGGAGTGTCGAGGCGTACTGGATCGTCAACCGCGCCCGCCGCTCGTCATCCAGGCCGGCTGCGAGGGCGCGCTCGTACTCGACCGCCGCCTCCGCCTCGTGTCCCGCGCTGTCGAGGGCGCCGCCCAGCTCGAAAGCGGCGACTCCGTCGTGTCCCGGGTAGCGGGCTGCGAGGACGCGCATCCGCTCGACGACGCCGTCCGGGTCGTCCTGAGCGTCGAGGCGCTCGACCGCCGCGAGCCAGAGGGCGAGCGCGTCGGTCTCGGGGCGGTCGGAGTCGGAGGCGCGTGTCTCGGTCACGCCTCCGACGCTACCGCGCCCGCGCAGTGCGGCGGAGCGGGGCTACGAGGCGGTCGAGTCGGCGCCGTCGTCGTCCGACCCGCCGTCGTCGGAGCCGGAGGTGCCCGCTCCGACCGGCGCGGCGCGTCGGCCGGCCTCGATCAGGGCGGTCGACGCAGCCGCTCCGCCGATCAGGGCGAACAGCGCCCAGCCGGCTCCCCACTTGCGCTTGCCGACCAGGGCGTCGAACGAGAGCGCGCCGGGGCCGTCCGCGACGATCGCGGCCGTCGCCGCGACGAGGACGGCGTTGTACTCCCACCCGCCGCCCGCGTTCCACAGGCCGTTGCTCCAGTGCACCTTGCGCACGGCGGTGACCATCGTGGCGACGAGTCCGGCGGCGGCGAGCGGAGTCGCGGCGCCGAGGGCGAGAGCGGCGCCTCCGGCCGTCTCGGTCACCGCTGCGGCGACGGCGTTGCGCCGGGCCGGGTGCATCTCCAGGCTCGACATCATCTGCTCGGTGCCGTCGAGGCCGGGGCCGTCGAACGAGCCCCGCAGCTTCTGCAGACCGTGTCCGACGAAGAGCCCGCCGACGGCGAGACGGAGAACGAGTGAGCCGACCTTCATGGTGACCTCCGGGGTGGGGTGGGGACGTGTAGTGCGAGGGTCCCGGTTGCGCCGCGCCCGGTCAAGGGGTCGCGCCCGGCGAGCGGGCCGCGCAGGAGGCGTGCGCGCTCGGCGAGGGCTCAGAGCGGCGTGTAGGCGGAGGCGTCCATCATCACGGTGCCGTCGGTGCACACCTGGAGCTCGGCTGGGGCGCGGACCGCGCCGTCCGGGGCGTCGAGGACCTCGGCGACGAGGTACGCGGAGGTCCCGACCGTGCAGCCGTAGGCGCCGGGGGAGTGCCAGGCGACCCGGACGTCCGCCCGGGCGCCCGGGAGGAGGATCACGGGAGCGTCGGGGTTCGGGCCGGACGCGTCGGCGACCGCGCTGATCCGGTTCCCGTCGGCGTCGGTCGCGTAGACGCCGGGGATTCCCGCGAGAGCGCAGTCGGAGGAGGAGGTGCTGGTGAGCACGAGGTCGAAGGCGCTGTTCCCGGCACCCGACGCGTCGGGGTCGGGGCGGTACTCCATCGTCAGGTCGGAGCCCGTGCAGCGCGCCGCCGCCGGATCCGCGGCGGGAGAACCGGTCGACGAGGGCTCGGGGGTCGCCGTGACCGTCACGGTCACGGTGGGAGTCGGCGTCGGAGCGGGAGTCGGCGAAGACGTCGGGGTCGCCGTCGCGGTCGGCGTCGGGAGCGGCGTCCGCGCGGACGGGGCTCCGCCGCTGCCCGCGCAGCCGGAGAGGACGAGGACGAGTGCTGCTGCTGCCAGCGCGTATTCGCCGGTCCGGTGCGAGAACGTGCTCATGTCCGCAGTCTGCCACCGCCCGGACCGAACGGCCCCGCGGATCCGCGAGCATTCTCGGAAATCCCGGACAGGGAGGCGCAGGACGGGTGCGGCGGGCGTCCGGAGGTGCCCCCTCCTCGCGCCCGCCGCACCGGGGTCGGCGCTAGACGCGGACGACCATCTTCCCGGTGTTGCCGCCGCGCATCATCGAGAGGAACGCGTCCACGGCGTGGTCGATGCCGTCGACGACGGTCTCGTCGTAGGCGATCTCTCCGTCGGCGAACCAGCCGGCCATCAGCCGGTTGAACTCCGGCGCGTGGTCGAGGTAGCCGGACAGCGTGAATCCGCGCAGCGTGAGACCGCGGGTGATGATGTTCGCCATGTTGTCGGGGCCGGGCGTCTTCTCGGTGCTGTTGTAGCCGGCGATCGCTCCGCAGAGCGCCGCGCGGCCGCCGACGCGGAAGGCGTCGAGGGCCGCCTCGAGGTGGTCGCCGCCGACGTTGTCGAAGTACACGTCGATCCCGTCGGGCGCGGCCTCGGCCAGCTGCTCGCGGACCGGGCCGGAGTGGTAGTCGAAGGCGGCGTCGTAGCCGTACTTCTCGGTCAGCAGGGCGACCTTCTCGGCCGAGCCCGCGGATCCGACGACCCGCTCGGCTCCGAGGAGGCGCGCGATCTGACCGGCGGCCGAGCCGACGGCTCCCGCGGCGCCCGAGACGAAGACGGTGTCGCCCTCCTTCATGCCCGCGATGGCGGTGAGCCCGACGTACGCGGTGAGTCCGGTCATCCCGAGGATGCCGAGGCGGAGCGAGAGCGGCACTCCGGGGATCTCGGGGACGACGCGGAACTGCGACGACTCGGCCTGCACGACGTCGCGCCAGCCGAGCTGGTGCAGGACCGCGCTGCCGACGGGGAACGCGGGGTCGTCGGAGACGGTCACCCGGCCGACGGCACCGCCGGTCATGGTCTCGCCGAGGGCGAAGGGCGGGGTGTAGCTCTTCACGTCGTTCATGCGGCCGCGCATGTAGGGGTCGACCGAGAGGAAGGCGTTCTCGACGCGGATCTCGCCCGCGGCCGGATCGCCGTACTCGACGGTCGCGGTCCGGAAGTCCTCGGCGACGGGCCAGCCGTCGGGGCGGCGGACGAGCTGGATCTGGGTGCTGGTGACGGTGCTCATAGGACCTTTCGTGGTGGTGGAGCGGAGGGGATCAGAGTGAGAGGCCGACGGCGAGCGCGACCACCGCGAGCAGACCCGGGGTCATCTGGGTCAGCGCGGCGCGGCGCTTGGTCGGAGCGGAGAGGAGCAGGACGAGTGCTGCGGCGACCATCGATCCGGCGCCGGCGAACACGAGGGCCGCGCCGACGGCGGTGGCGCCGATCGCGACGGCGACAATGCCCGCCACGGTGACGACGGCGAGGAAGAGGTTGTAGAAGCCCTGGTTGTAGGCCATCTCCTTCGTCGCCTCCGCCTCGCCGGCGGTCGTGCCGAACGTCGATCGGGCGCGCGAGGTCGTCCAGAGGACCGACTCGAGCACGAAGATGTAGACGTGCAGCGCCGCGGCGAGAGCGGCGAGCACCAGTCCGAGAACGATCACGGCGGGCCTCCAGGCGATGGTCGCGATACGGAGGGCTCCGCACCAATTGTGTAACGACCAGTCCACAATATACTGGAGCGAGCGGTCCGCGCCAGTGCGGCGCCGCAGCTGTCACCCCTCAGGAGGAGCACCGTGGGTCGCACGCAGGGCTTCGACACCGAGCAGGTCGTCCGCGCCGCCCGCGCCGTCTTCTGGGAGAGCGGCTTCGAGGAGGCGTCGCTCCCGGACCTGGAGTCCGCGACCGGACTGCGCCGCTCCAGCCTCTACCACGCCTTCGGCAGCAAGCGCGGGCTCTTCGACGCTGCCGTGCAGAGCTACCTCGACGAGGTGGTGCGGCCCCGGCTCGCCCCGCTCGTCGATCCGCGAGGGGCGTCGCCGACGGCGCTCGAGGAGTACTTCACCGGGCTGCGGGCGGCGCTCGCCGACTCCCGCACGCTCTCCGCGAGGAGCGGCTGCCTGCTGCTCAACGCCGCGGGCGCGCCGATCGCGCGCGACGACGCCGTGCGCGAGGTGATCGCCGACTACCGGGCCGAGCTGCTGGGCGCACTGCGCGCCGGAGCGCTGGCCCGCTGGCCCGACGCGCAGGCGTGGGCGTCGGCCCAGGCGGACGTCCTCGTGTCGCTCCTGGTGGCCGCGCTCGTGCTGGCCCGCGTCGATCCGGCGCAGTCGCTCGCCACCGTGGACGCCGCGCTCGCGCTCGTCCGATCCTCCGCGCCCTGACGGCCGTCGCGACGAACGCCGGAGCACCGCTCTCGCGCCGGGCCCGCCCTCGCACCCGGCGCGCCGGGTCGGCCCGCACAGCACGACGCCCCCGTGCGCCTCGCGTCCCGGTGGGACGGATGCGCGCGGGGGCGTCGGACGGGCGGGGTCAGTCGGTTCCGGCGTCGAACGCCGCACCCTCCGAGGCCAGGTCGGTGGCGCGTCCGAGCGCATCGGCCGCTGCGGACCCGCCGCCCTCGGTGATCGCGTCGGCCTCGCCGATCTCGAGCTCGCCGACGAGCTCGGCGGTCGGACCGCCGACGAGGCCGGCGGCCGCGTACTGCTCGAGCCGCGAGCGGGAGTCGGCGATGTCGAGGTTGCGCATCGTGAGCTGCCCGATGCGGTCCTCGGGGCCGAAGGCGGCGTCGCCGACCCGCTCCATCGAGAGCTTGTCGGGGTGGTAGCTCAGCGCGGGGCCGGTCGTGTCGAGGATCGTGTAGTCGTCGCCGCGACGCAGGCGCAGGGTGACCTCCCCGGAGACGGCCGAGCCGACCCAGCGCTGGATGGACTCGCGCAGCATCAGCGACTGCGGGTCGAGCCAGCGGCCCTCGTACATCAGGCGGCCGAGACGGCGGCCCTCCGAGTGGTACTGGGCGACGGTGTCCTCGTTGTGGATCGCGTTCAGC
Organism: Rathayibacter sp. RFBD1; assembly: GCF_002932915.1. Taxonomy (NCBI): domain Bacteria; kingdom Bacillati; phylum Actinomycetota; class Actinomycetes; order Micrococcales; family Microbacteriaceae; genus Rathayibacter; species Rathayibacter sp. RFBD1. The sequence goes on along the minus strand of NZ_PSWQ01000024.1, from coordinate 108,577 downwards.
AGGCGCTCGTAGGCGATGTGCAGCAGCGCCATGCCGGGGGCCTCGTAGATGCCGCGGCTCTTGGCCTCGATGATCCGGTTCTCGATCTGGTCCGAGACGCCGAGCCCGTGGCGTCCGCCGATCGCGTTCGCCTCGAGCACGAGCGCGACGGCGTCCGAGAACTCGACGCCGTTCAGCGCGACGGGACGGCCGGCCTCGAAGCGCACCGAGACGACCTTGGAGGCGATCTCGACCTCGTCGCGCCACGACGCGACCCCCATGATCGGCTCGACGAGCTCGAGGCCGCTGGAGAGCTCCTCGAGGCGCTTGGCCTCGTGGGTGGCGCCCCAGATGTTGGCGTCGGTCGAGTAGGCCTTCTCGGTGGCGTCGCGGTAGGGGAAGCCGCGGGCGACCAGCCACTCCGACATCTCGGTGCGGCCGCCGAGCTCGTTGACGAACTGCACGTCGAGCCAGGGCTTGTAGATGCGCAGGCGGGGGTTGGCGAGCAGGCCGTAGCGGTAGAACCGCTCGATGTCGTTGCCCTTGTAGGTCGAGCCGTCGCCCCAGATGTCGACGCCGTCCTCGCGCATGGCGCGGACGAGGAGGGTTCCGGTCACGGCGCGGCCGAGGGGGGTGGTGTTGAAGTAGGTCTTGCCGCCGGAGCGGATGTGGAAGGCGCCGCACTGCAGGGCGACGAGCCCCTCCTCGACCAGCGCGCTCTTCGCGTCGACGAGGCGCGAGATCTCGGCGCCGTACTGGGCCGCGCGGGACGGGACGCTCTCGATGTCGGGCTCGTCGTACTGGCCGATGTCGGCCGTGTACGTGCAGGGCACCGCGCCCTTCTCGCGCATCCAGGCGACGGCGACGGATGTGTCGAGGCCTCCCGAGAATGCGATTCCGACACGCTCGCCCACGGGCAGACTGCTCAACACTTTCGACATGCCTCCGATTTTAGGAGGAACGGGGACCTCCTCCGTGCCGCGGGAGGTCCGAGCCGCCTCCCGGGGCGCCCGCGCGGGGTGCGCTCCGGCCGTGGGAGCACGTCCTCCGTCGATCCGCGTCGATCGCCGACAACCCCGACCGGGGCGCGCGAGCCGGCCGGAGGCTCCGTGGTCCGGAGGCGGCGCCCGCGCAGCCGGCGCGGATCGCCCGCTCCGGCTGAGTAGTTCCGCGCGGCCCGGATGGACGGCCGTGGCGAGCGCGTGCCAGGCTCCGCTCGACCCCGGCTTCCGCCGCCGCCGCCTCCGAAAGGGCTCTCCGTGCCACGACCTCCTCATCGCCTCGCGGCGATGGCCCTCGCCTGCCTGCTCGCCGCGGGCGGTTCCGCCGCTCTGGCGCCGTCCGCCCTCGCGACGCAGGCCGTCGCCGAGACTCCGACCGCCTTCGTCCCGGGGGAGACTCCGCCCGCAGAGGCGCGCGGATCGCAGACCTACACGAACGCCCTCCTCGGGGGCGACTCGCTCGACGCGGGCGAGCGCATCTTCTCGAACGGAGACTCCGCGAGCTTCGAGATGCAGGCGGACGGCAACGCCGTGATCTACGACGCCGGGCGCCGCCCCGTCTGGAGCACCAGGACCCAGGGCACAGGAGCGACCACGGTGCGGATGCAGGAGGACGGCAACCTCGTCGTCGTGACCGGCTCCGGCACGCCCGTCTGGGCGTCCGGGACCGCGGGAGAGACCGGCGCGCTCGCCCTCATCCAGGACGACGGGCAGCTCGTGCTCGTCCGCCCGAACGGGGACACGGCCTGGTCCTCGGCCGACGAGCAGGAGCCCGAGCCGGAGCCGATCGCCGACGTCCTCGACAGCGGGCGCGAGCTCGCTCCGGGACAGCAGCTGACCGCCTCGGACGGCCGCTCGCGCGCCGCGATGCAGAGCGACGGCAATCTCGTCGTCTACGTGGACGGATCGCCGCGCTGGAGCTCCGTCACCTCCGGAGCGGGCAACCGCCTCGCGATGCAGGCCGACGGGAACGCGGTGGTCTCGGCCCCCGGGTCCGGCGTGCGCTGGCAGGCGGGAACGCCCGGGAACCCGGGCGCGCGGCTGCGGATGCAGAACGACGGCAACCTGGTGATCACCGGCGCCTCCGGACGGCCGCTCTGGGCGAGCTCGACCTCGCGCGCGCCCGAGATCCGCGACGTCCTCTCCTCCGGCTCGCGGCTCAGCCGGGGACAGCAGCTCACCTCGCCGGACGGCCGGTCCCGCGCCTCCCTGCAGGGCGACGGCAATCTCGCGGTCTACTCGCGGGGGGACGTCCGCTGGGGCGCCGGCACCCAGGGCGAGGGCGAGACGCTCTCGATGCAGTCGGACGGCAACGCCGTGGTCACCTCCGCCTCGGGCCGACCCCTGTGGGCCTCGGGTACGGCGGGCAACCCGGGATCCCGCCTGCAGATGCAGAACGACGGCAACCTGGTCGTCTACTCCGCCTCGGGCCGCGCGCTGTGGGCGAGCGACACCCCTCCGGCGCCGCCCGCGCCCGCCGTCCGGGACACCCTCTCCTCCGGGAGCCGGCTCGCGTCCGGACAGCTGCTTCGCTCCTCCGACGGAGGGAGCGAGGCGGTCATGCAGGGCGACGGCAACCTCGTCGTGTACTCGCGCGGCTCGGCCCGCTGGGCGGCCGGCACGTCCGGAGGCGGCAACCGGCTCGAGATGCAGTCCGACGGCAACGCCGTGGTCTACGCGGGCTCCGGCGGAGCGCGCTGGCAGTCCGGCACGGCGGGCAGCCCGGGCTCCCGGATGGTCATGCAGAACGACGGCAACCTGGTGATCTACTCGCCGCAGGGCCGCGCACTCTGGGCGAGCACGCAGGCCGCGGCACCGGCGCCGGCGCCCGGCGGCAATCCGCCCCCGCGTCCCGCCGATCGGGACTGCCGAGACTTCAGCAGCCAGCAGGAGGCGCAGGCGTTCCTGGAGTACTGGGCGCAGTGGTACGGCGACTTCGCCCGACTCGACGAGAACCGTCCTCCGAACGGTGTCGCCTGCGAGGACTACCCGTACTGACACTCCGAGATCGCATTCGATCGTGTACGAAGGCCCGCCCCGCCCTGCCGGAGGGCGGGCCTTCGGCCGTCCTCGGACGACGAGAGCCGCCGCCCTCCGCTCTCAGGCCCGAGCGGTCCCCTGCAGGCCTCCGGGCCACGCTCGCGGGTATCGAGTGGCGAAGACGACCCGCCTGTGCGAGAGGCTCTCCGGCGGACGACCATCGACAAGGCGCCTTGCGCACTGATGCTCCGCTGCCGCCCGAGCTCCCGCGCCGCCGGGCGACCCGGCATGCTGGGGCAGGACTCCGCCGACGACGCGGATCGGAAGGACGCCATGACCCCGACGACCCCCTCCAGCCGCGAGAGCCTGCTGGTCACCCCTGACGAGCTCGCCGAGCTGATGGCCTCCACTGAGCCGCCGCTCGTCCTCGACGTGCGCTGGCGCCTCGACCGGCCCGACGGCCGCCCGGAGTACCTCGCGGGTCACCTGCCCGGCGCGGTGCACGTCGACCTCGATCACGAGCTGGCCGCCCACGGCGAGCCGGAGGAGGGGCGCCACCCGCTGCCTCCGATCGAGGTGCTGCAGGAGGCGGCGCGCGGCTGGGGGCTCCGCCGGGGCCGGTCCGTCGTCGTGTACGACGACGCGTGTAGCGTCCCGGCCGCGCGGGCCTGGTGGCTGCTGCGGGCGACGGGAGTGGAGGACGTCCGCCTGCTCGACGGGTCGCTCGCCGGCTGGATCCGCTCGGGGCGGGAGCTCGAGACGGGCGACGTCCCGCGCGAGCGGGGCGACGTCGAGCTGGCCTACGGTCGGCTCCCGGTGCTGGACATCGACGAGGCGGCGGCGCTGCCCTCGGCGGGCGTCCTACTCGACGCCCGCGCCCCTGAGCGGTACCGCGGCGAGGTCGAGCCGATCGACCCGCGGGCGGGCCACATCCCCGGCGCTCGGAACGCTCCCGCGTCCGCGGCGCTCGACTCCGAGGGGCGGTTCCGGCCCGCCTCCGACCTGCGCGCCGGATTCGAGGCGCTCGGCGTGCGGGAGCACGCCCCCGTCGGCGTGTACTGCGGCAGCGGCGTCTCGGCCGCGGTCGACGTCGTCGCGCTCACGCTCGCGGGCTTCGCGCCGGCGCTCTACCCGGGCTCCTGGTCGCAGTGGTCGAGCACGCCGGGCCGGACGGTGGCGACCGGCCCGGAGGCCTGAACCGCCTGCTCCGGAGCGCCCGCGGAGCTCAGCTGAGGCGGGAGTGCTCGCCGAGGTGGTGCCAGGTGCGGTTGTGGTAGACGAGCGGCGCCGTGGTCTCGGAGTCCTCGGGCACGTGGGCCTCGAGGGCGTGCACGGCGACGATCGTGGACGATCCCGCCTCCATGCGGTTGATCACCGTGCCGCGGATCCAGGCGGCGGCGCCCGGGAAGAACGGCTCGCCCGTGGGCAGCCGCGACCAGAGCGACGTGTCGGCGAAGCGGTCGATGCCGCTGGTCGAGCCCAGACGCGCCAGGTCGAGCTGCTCCGCCCCGAGCAGGTGCACGACCAGCGTCTCGGACGCCTGGATGGCCGGAGAGCTGGACGAGGCGGACGAGAGCGAGAAGACGAACAGCGGCGGCTCGGCGCTCACCGAGAAGACGGAGGTCGCGGTCAGGGCGACCGGGCCGGTGCCCGGGTCGGCGGTGATCAGCGCGACTCCGGCGGCGTGGTTGCGGAAAGCGAGCTTGAAGTCCTCCGGGGAGAGTCCGGCGAAGGCGCGGTGCTCCGGCTCGCGGTCCGGGGTGGTGGCGAGGTTCTCGCGGCTCATCGGAGACTCCTGATCGATCGAGGGTGCGGCACGGGGTGGTGGCCCGCCGTCGCGCCGCAGCACGGCTCCTCCAGACTGGCGCACCGGCCGGGGGAGGGCCGCCCCATTGCGGAGTATGACGCCGCCACCTCGGGGAACGCCGATCCGCCGCTCCCTGTTCCCGATCACGCCGGATCGGGAACCCGTCGTCGGCGCCGGCCTCCGCGCGCCCGTCGCTCGCCCTCAGCGCAACCCGTCGCTGCGGCCGCGGTCTGCGCGCAGACTCGAGGGCATGGCCCACCGTCAGCGCACGTCCACCGCGCATCCCGAGAGCAAGACCTGCGCCTCCTGCGGTCGCGAGATCGAGTGGCGCGCGAAGTGGGCACGGGACTGGGAGGACGTCCGCTACTGCTCGGACGCCTGCCGCCGTCGCGGAGTCGGACCGGAGGAGGCGCGGCTCGAGGAGGAGATCCGCACTGTCCTGCTCGCGCGAGCGGCGTCGTCGACGGCGTGCCCGTCCGAGGTCGCGCGCCGGGTCGGCGGCGAGGAGTGGCGGCCGCTGATGGAGCCCGTGCGCCGGGCCGCGCGCCGCCTGGTCGACCGGGGCGAGATCGACATCGTGCAGGGCGGACAGGTCGTCGACCCCTCGCGGGCGAAGGGCCCGATCCGGCTGCGGCGGCGCCCCGGCGGACCCCTGTCGCCGGGCGGCGCCGCGGGCTAGCCTCAGCAGATGCCCAGCAGCGACGCCGTCGTCCTCACCGTCCCCGGACCGCACGGCGACCGGGAGGTGCGGATCTCGAGCCCCGAGCGCGTGCTCTTCCCGGAGCCGGGCATCACCAAGCGCGAGGTCGCGGAGTACCTGATCGCCGTCGGCGAGCCGTTCGTCGCGGCGAACGGCGGCCGCCCCGTCTCGCTGCAGCGCTTCTCCTCCGGGATCGAGGGCGAGCAGTTCTTCTCGAAGAACCCGCCCAAGGGCGCGCCCGAGTACGTCCGGTCCGTCCCGGTGACGTACCCGAGCGGGCGGGTGCATCCGCAGCTCGTGATCGACGAGCCCGCGGCCGCCGTCTGGGCGGCGCAGATGAACACCGTCGTCTTCCACCCGTGGGCGTCCCGCGCCGATGCGCCCGACCTGCCCGACCAGCTCCGGATCGACCTCGACCCGCAGCCCGGCACCGACGTCGCCGACGCGGTCGTCGCCGCGCACGCGCTGCGGGAGGTCCTGCGGGAGGCCGGCCTCGACCCGTTCGTGAAGACGTCCGGCAACCGCGGCCTGCACGTCTTCGCGCCGATCGTCGCCGAGCACGAGTTCCTCGACGTCCGCCACGCGGTGATCGCCGCGGCGCGCGAGCTGGAGCGGCGGATGCCCGAGCAGGTCACGACGGCGTGGTGGAAGGAGGAGCGCGGCGAGCGGATCTTCGTCGACTTCAACCAGGCCAACCGCGACCGCACGATCGCCGGTGCCTACAGCCCGCGGCCGCTCGCGCACGCTCCCGTCTCCACTCCGCTGGACTGGGACGAGCTCGACGGCGTCGACCCGCGGGCCTTCACGATCCGCACGGTCCCGGTGCGCCTCGCCGAGCGCGGTGATCCGTGGGCCCGGATGCACGACGCCCCCGGCCGCCTCGACGCCCTGCTCGGCTGGTGGGAGCGCGATGTCGCCGCCGGCCTCGGCGAGCTGCCGTTCCCGCCCGACTTCCCCAAGATGCCGGACGAGCCGCCCCGCGTGCAGCCCAGCCGCGCGAAGAAGGCCTAGCCGAGGACGTCGCCGAGGTCGTACGCGGTCGGCTGCTCCAGCTGCTCCATGGTGCAGGAGGCGGCGTCGCGGTCCGGGCGCCAGCGCTCGAACTGCACGGTGTGCCGGAAGCGGTCGCCCTCGCGCTGGTCGTAGCGGACCTCGAGCACGAGCTCGGGACGCAGGCGCACGAAGGAGGTGTCGCGGCCGCTCGAGAACCGGCTCCGCTCGCCCTCGCCGCGCACCGGTGCTCCCTCCGCGTCGCGCTCGACCGCGGGCGCGAGCTCCTCCAGCAGCTGCACGCGACGCTCGTCGCTGAAGGCCGAGGCCCCGCCGACCTGGCGGACCTCTCCGTCGTCGCCGTGCAGGCCGAGCAGGATCGAGCCCACGCCCGGCTTGGAGGCGTGCTCGCGGTACCCGATCGCGATCACGTCGGCCGTGCGGTGGTGCTTGACCTTGAGCACGGCGCGCTTCCCGGGGGAGTAGGGCGCGGCCAGGGGCTTCGCCACGACGCCGTCCAGTCCTGCGCCCTCGAAGCGCTCCAGCCAGTCGCGCGCCAGGGCCTCGTCGTCGGTGGCGCGGCCGAGGTGCAGCGGATGCGGGACGCCGGCCATCACCGCGGCGAGCGCCTCCCGCCGCGCCGAGTACGGCTCCTCGAGCATGCTGCGCCCGTCCACGGCGAGCAGGTCGAAGGCGACGAGCATCGCCGGGGTGGTCTCCGCCAGCATCCTCACGCGGCTCGCGGCCGGATGGATGCGCTGCGAGAGCAGGTCCCAGTCGAGCCGCTGCGCTCCCGGCTCGCCGGTCGCCAGGACGATCTCGCCGTCGAGCACGCAGCCGTCGGGGAGCAGCCGGAGGAAGGCCTCGACGAGCTCGGGGAAGTACCGGGTCAGCGGCTTGGAGCCGCGGCTCCCGATCTCGCACTCCCCGCCGGAGACCGAGACGATCGCGCGGAACCCGTCCCACTTCGGCTCGTAGGAGTATCCGCCCGCGACGGCGGTCTGCTCCGGCACCGCCGGAACGGCCTTGGCGAGCATCGGGGCGACGGGGAGCGCGAACGGGAGGTCCATGCCCTGATCATCCCGGCCGTGGTCTCGGACCGCACCCCCTTCCGGAAGGCTGTGGACCGGGACGTTCCGGGCCCGCCGCGGAGGTTCGAGGCGTAGCGTTCCCGGCATGAGCATTGACTGGAAGCGCTGGACGCCCGTCGCCGTCGTCCCCGCGGTCGTCGTCGCCGCGGCCGTCGCCCTCCCCCTCTCGGCGAGCGCCGCGGGCGACCTCCCCGAGAAGTCCGCCGCCGACCTCCTCGCCTTCGTCGCCGAGAGCGACGCCACGGCGTTCTCGGGCGAGATCCAGCAGACCTCGGACCTCGGCCTGCCCGACCTCTCGGCGCTCGGCGGCTCCGCCGGCTCGGCGTCCGCCGACCCCGCCGACTCCCTCGTCGAGCTCGCCACCGGCTCGCACCAGGCGCGCGTGTACGTCGACGCCGAGAAGGGCGCGCGCCTCCAGGTGCTCGACCGGCTGGCCGAGCGCGACGTCGTCGCCTCGACGACCGACGGAGTCTGGATCTACGACTCGAGCGCGAACACCGCCACCCACCTCGTGCCTCCCGCGGGCGGAGCCCCCGAGGCCTCGCCGGGCGATCAGGTCGTCACGCCGTCGTCCGCCGCCGAGCAGCTGCTCGCCGCGATCGACCCGACGACCACGGTCGCGGTCGGCTCGGACGTCAGCGTCGCCGGGCGCGACGCGTACGAGCTCGTGCTCACGCCCCGCGACGGCGGCACCCTCGTGGGCTCCGTGACCGTCTCGGTCGACGGCGAGACGGGCCTCCCGCTCGGAGTGGCGGTGACGGCCCGCGGGGGCACCGCGCCCGCGTTCAGCGTCGCGTACACGAGCATCGACTTCTCGACACCCGACGCGTCCCTCTTCTCCTTCACGCCCCCGGCCGGCGCCGAGGTGACGGAGCAGACCGCTCCGGTCGACGACGAGGCGGACGCCTCCGCCGCGCCCGCCGCGGACACCACCGGGCACTCCGACGTCGTCACCACGGGCTCCGGCTGGACGAGCGTCGTCGAGCTGCACGCCGGTGACGCCGACGCGCTCTCCTCGCTCGACGCGGTCACCACGCCGGTCGACGGCGGCCGCATCCTCTCCTCCGCCCTGCTGACCGTCCTCGTCACCGACGACGGACGCGTCCTCGCCGGCGCAGTCCCGGCCGAGGCGCTCCGCGACGCGGCCTCCGCTCGGTGACGGCGGGCGAGCTCGCCGTCGAGACGCGCGGCCTCACCAAGCGCTTCGGGCGCCAGGAAGCGGTCTCCGGTCTCGACCTCGCCGTTCCCCGCGGCGCCGTCTTCGGCTTCCTCGGCCCGAACGGCTCGGGCAAGACCACGACGATCCGGATGCTGCTCGCCCTCGCCGCGCCGACCGCGGGCAGCATCACCGTCCTCGGGCAGGCCATGCCCCGGCGCGCGGCCGAGGTCCTGCCCCGGGTGGGGGCGCTGGTCGAGGGGCCGGGCTTCTACCCGTTCCTCTCCGGAGCGGCCAACCTCCGGCGCTTCGACGCCGCGGAGGCGGGCACCTCGTCCCGCACCCGCGACACCCGTGCGAAGGAGGCCCTCGCCCGCGTCGGTCTCTCGGCCGCGGCGCGCAAGAAGGTCGGCTCCTACTCCCTGGGTATGAAGCAGCGGCTCGGCATCGCGGTCGCCCTCCTCTCGCCGCGCGACCTGATCGTGCTGGACGAGCCCACGAACGGCCTCGATCCGCAGGGCACCCGCGAGGTTCGCGCCCTCGTGCGCGGACTGAACCAGGACGGCACGACCGTCCTCGTCTCCAGCCACCTCCTCGCCGAGATCGAGCAGCTCTGCACCCACGCCGCCGTCATGCGCACCGGGCGCCTCGTCGCCCAGGGCGGGCTCGACGAGCTGCGCGGGGACGCCGCCTCGGTCGAGCTGCTGACGCCCGACCGCGAGCGCGCGATCGTGGCCCTGCACACCCGGGGTCTGGAGCCGCGCACCGCGCCGGGCCCGCACCCCGCCGATCCGCCGCTGGTCGTCGCCGCACTGCCGCCCGGGCTCGAGGCCGAGACGCTGGTCGCCGACCTCGTGCGGGCCGACGTCCGCGTCCGCGGGTTCGCCGTCCGCCGCCCCTCGCTCGAGGAGCGCTTCGTCGAGCTGACCGGGGAGGGCTTCGATGTCGAGCGCTGACGCGACCGTCCGCCGCGCGGGGATCGGGTCCCTGCTCGCCTCCGAGCTCGCCCTGCTCTTCCGCCGGCGCCGCACCTGGGCGCTGCTCGCGGCCCTGGCCGCCATCCCGATCGTGCTCGCCGTCGCGGTGCGGCTCTCGGGCGGCGACGGAGGCGGGCCCTCCTTCGTGGGCGCGATCGCCGGCAACGGCCTCTTCACCGGCTTCGCGGCCATCACGGTCGCCGTCCCGCTGTTCCTCCCGCTCACGGTCGGGGTCGTCGCCGGCGACGCGATCGCGGGCGAGGCCTCGCTCGGGACGCTGCGCTACCTGCTGGTCAGCCCCGTCGGCCGCGTGCGGCTGCTCGCGGTGAAGTTCGCCGCCTCCCTCGCCTTCTGCCTCGCCGCAGCACTCACCGTCATGGTGGTCGGGATCCTGATCGGCCTGGCGCTCTTCCCGGCGGGACCGGTGACGCTCCTCTCCGGCAGCACCGTCCCGCTCGGCGACGCGATCGGCCGGGCCCTGGCGATCGCCGTGTACGCGGCGCTCTCGCTGGTCGGGCTCTCGGCGATCGGCCTCTTCATCTCGACGCTGACCGATGTGCCGGTCGGCGCCATGGCGGCCACCGTCGTCGTCTCCATCGCGGCGCAGATCGTCGGCTCGCTCTCGCAGCTGGACGCCCTCCACCCGTTCCTGCTGACCGACCGGTGGTTCGACTTCGCCGACCTCCTGCGCGACCCGATCGCGTGGAGCTCCTTCGGCGAGAACGCGCTGCTCCAGCTCGCCTACGTCGCCGTGTTCGGGTCCCTCGCGATCGGCCGCTTCACCACCCGCGACATCCTCTCCTGATCCTGGGACGACGGAGGCCGCCCTCCCGCACTGCGGTGGGGGCGGCCTCCGATGTCGACGGGGTCAGTCCTGGGGAGCGATGCCGAAGCTGACGGAGCCGCCCTCGTCCACCTGCGCGTCGAGGACCTTGTCGCCGAGAGCGACGGAGGCGGCGACGTCGAGGAACACGCGCGCTCCGTCCTGCTCCACGACGGCGTCCGTCGTCTCGGGGGCCGCGGCGACCGCGACAGCGAAGTTGCGGGCGTCGAGATCGGTGCCGCTGATGCGCAGGCCTCCCTCGACGGGGGTCTCGGTCTGCCCGGTGATGGTCTTGACGACGGTGCTGGCGTTGTCGGTGAGCGTGAGCATCGGGTCGTTCCTTCCGTCCGTGGTCGATGAGGGGGCCACGTTGCCGGGATCCGGCGGCACCCTCAAGGCGGCGGAGCGGATGTGGAGGGGATGCACACCTGGACGGCCCGGGGAGTCGCGGCGCTCGCCGGAGCCGCGCCGGGCCGGGGGCGCCGCATCGCCTGCCACACTGGCCGGATGCACCCCGCCGACTCCTGCCCCTGCGGAAGCCGCCGCCACTACGCCGACTGCTGCCGCCCCGCCCACCTCGGCGAGGAGCCCTCGCCGACGGCGGAGCGCCTGATGCGCAGCCGCTACAGCGCGAACGTCCTCGGCAGCGCTCCCTACCTGCTCGCGAGCTGGCACCCCTCGACCCGGCCGCGCCGCATCGACCTCGATCCCGACGTGCAGTGGCGCCGGCTCCAGATCGTCGACACCTCGTTCGGCGGGGAGGGCGACGAGGAGGGCCTGGTCGAGTTCCGCGCCTCCTACCGCTCGCCCGCCGGCCCCGGCCTCGTGCACGAGCGCAGCCGCTTCCTGCGCGAGGACGGTCGCTGGCTCTACGTCGACGGCGAGATGCTCGGCGACGAGGCCTGATCCGTCCGGGCCGTCCTACTCTGGAGGTATGGCCAAGGACTTCCGCCGGGCGGACGACGCGTCGCGCTACGAGCTCCACTTCGACGGCGCCCTGGTGGGCGTCCTCGACTACCGCGAGGCGCCCGGCAGCGTCTCCCTCGTCCGCTCCTTCACGACCCCGCCCTTCCGAGGCCGCGGGCTCGCCGGGGAGCTGGTCTCCTTCGCCGTCGCCGACATCGAGGCCGCCGGCGGGCGGAGCGTCGTGCCGATGTGCTGGTACGTCGGACAGTGGTTCGAGCAGCACCCCGAGAAGGCGCACCTCCTCGCTCCCTCCTGAGCCGCTCGCTCACTCGCGGACCGCGGGCTCCACTCCGGCCAGGTCCGGGCCGAGGCCGATGTCGACCAGGCGCAGCCGGCCCGCGTAGGAGTCGCCCGGAGGCAGCAGCAGACCGGCCTTGATCGCGCCGAAGGCGACCGTCACATCGGCGCGCAGCACGGTGGGATCGGGGACCGACCCGTCGTCGGGATGGACGCCGCTCGGCAGGTCGACCGCGACGACCACCGGGCGCTCGGCCCGCCGCTCCAGCGCGTCGAGCACCGCCTCGACGACGACGCGCGGCCGTCCCCGCAGCGCGGGCTCCGTCGCTCCGATGCCGAGGATCCCGTCGACCAGGACATCCGCCCGCGCCACCGCCGCGGCGAGGCCGGGCGCGTCGTCGGCCGGCACCTGCCCGCAGCCCTCGTCGAGCGCCACGGCGAGGCCCCGGCGGTGCACCCGCTCGGCCGTGAGGACGAGGACGACGTCGGTTCCGGAGGAGGAGAGCTCGGCGGCCGCGTAGAGCGCGTCACCGCCGTTGTCGCCCGGACCGACCAGGACGAGCACCGAGGCCGGACGGGAGCGGTCGGAGCGCCCGGCGAGCACGAGACGCAGCTCGCGGGCGAGGCCGTCGGCGGCGCGCTGCATCAGCGGCTCCCGCCGGGCCAGGTGCGGAGCCTCGGCGGCCCGCACCTGCGCGGACGTGTATCCCTCGACCATGCGCTCCACTGTGCGCGCGGCGCTGCGGGCGTGCAACCCCGTCAGCTCTCCTGCACCGCCCGGTCCGACTCCTCGACGATCGCCCGCATCGCGGCCTCCGCAGCGTCCGCGTCGCCCGAGGCGACGGCGGCGGCCACCGCCCGGTGCAGCCGCACCGCGGTGGAGTCGGCCTCGCGCGGCATGAGCGCATTGCGGGTGCGGCCGGCGAGGACCTCGGCGACCAGATCGCCCAGCTGCGCGAGCATCCGGTTGCCGGACGCGGCCAGGAGGGAGCGGTGGAAGGCGGTGTCGGCGGCGAGGTAGGCGGACTGGTCGGCTGCGCGGGAGTGGGTGGAGAGGGCGTCGCCCGCCTCCGTGAGCGCCCGCCGCTGCTCCTCGGTCGCGTTCGCCGCGGCGAGCCGGGCGGCGAGCGGCTCCACCCCGAGTCGGAGCTCGCTGAGCTGGTGCAGCTGGCGCCGCCGGTCCGGGCCGTCCAGTCCCCACGCGACGACCCGCGTGTCCAGGGCGTTCCAGCACTCCGGAGGCTGGACCCGCGTCCCCGCGCGGCGGCGGGACGTCACGAGCCCGAGCGTCTCGAGGACGCGCACCGCCTCCCGCATCACCGAGCGGGAGACCCCGCGCCGCTCCGCACGCTCGTCGGCGCTGAAGGTGGTGCCCGGCGCGAGCTCGCCGCGCACGATCTGCGAGCCGAGCTCGTCCAGCACCGAGTGGTGCAGCGAGGGCGTCGGCGCGGGCATGCGGTCATCCTGCCATCGCCGGAGTCGCGCCCCGGCCGATCTTCGGGCATGATCGGGACACACGCAGGTTATGTCGGACAAAAGCCGGCCGCTGGCCGTCGGCTCGACCAAGGACGCTCATGACACCGACCCTCCTCCCCGCCCTCCGCGCCGCCGCCGGGGACGCCCCCGCCACCACCGCCGGGCAGGGGCAGCTGATCCTCGCCGCCGTCGTCGGCATCGCCGTGATCGTCGTGCTGATCACCTGGCTGAAGCTGCACCCCTTCGTCTCCCTGCTGATCGGAGCGCTGACGACGGGCCTGATCGCGGGGCTGGCGGCGGCGGACGCGGTCGCCAGCTTCGCGCTGGGGTTCGGCAACACCATGGGCGGCGTCGGCATCCTCATCGGCCTCGGCGCGATGTACGGCAAGCTCCTCGCCGACTCGGGCGGCGCGGACCGCATCGTGGACACCCTCATCGCCCGCTCGAGCACTCGCGCGCTGCCCTGGATGATGGGCTTCGTCGGCGCGCTGATCGGGCTGCCGATGTTCTTCGAGGTCGGGCTCGTGCTGCTGATCCCGGTCGTGATCCTGGTCGCCCGCCGGAGCGGTCTGCCGCTGATGAAGGTGGCGATCCCGACGCTCGCCGGCCTCTCGGTGATGCACGGCCTCGTCCCGCCCCACCCCGGACCGCTGGTCGCGATCGACGCGCTCGGCGCGAACCTCGGCGTGACCCTCGCCTTCGGCGTCCTGGTCGCGATCCCCACCGTCGTCGTCGCCGGCCCGCTCTTCGGCCGGGTCGCCGCCCGCTGGGCGCCGGTGGAGACGCCGCCGCTCTTCGGCGAGGGCGCGGGCGAGACGCGCGAGCACCGCCCGGGCTTCGCCGCCGCCGTCGCGAGCATCCTGCTGCCGGTCGTGCTGATGCTGGGCAAGGCGATCGCCGACATCGCGGCCCCGGGCTCCACGGACGCCTGGAAGGGCGCCCTCGACTTCCTCGGCACGCCGACCATCGCGCTGGGGATCGCGCTCCTGGCCGGTCTGGTCCTGCTCGGCCGCGGTGGCCGGATGAACCGCACCGAGCTGCAGGCCTCGCTCTCGAGCTCGCTGCCGCCGATCGCGGGCATCCTGCTCATCGTCGGCGCGGGCGGCGGTTTCAAGCAGGTCCTCGTCGACACCGGGATCGGCGGGGTGGTCGCCCAGCTCGCGGAGGGGAGCGGCGCCTCGGCGCTGCTGCTCGCCTGGCTCGTGGCCGTCGTGATCCGCGTCGCCACCGGCTCCGCGACCGTCGCCACCGTGACCGCCGCAGGGATCCTCCAGCCGCTGACCGAGACCATGGACGGGCCGATGGTCGCCCTCATGGTGCTCGCGATCGGCGCCGGCTCGGTGTTCCTGTCGCACGTCAACGACGCCGGGTTCTGGCTGGTGAAGGAGTACCTCGGGCTCAGCATCGGCCAGACGCTCAAGACCTGGACCGTGATGGAGTGCCTGGTCTCGGTGACCGGGCTCGCCGGGGTCCTCCTGATCGGTCTCTTCGTAGGAGGTATCTGATGACCGCTCTTCCCACCGTCCCCGTCCGCGCCGTCGTCGTCATGGGCGTCTCCGGCAGCGGCAAGTCGACCGTCGCGTCGCTCCTGGCGCGCCGACTCGGCTGGGAGTTCCTCGAGGGGGACGACCTGCACCCGCAGGCGAACGTCGACAAGATGCACGCCGGCATCCCGCTGACCGACGAGGACCGGGCGCCCTGGCTGGCCGAGATCGCCCGCGTGGTGGACCAGCGGATCGCCGCGGGCGGCTCGGTCGTCGTGACCTGCTCGGCCCTGCGCCGCCGCTACCGCGACGTCCTGCGCCGCGACGACCTCGTCTTCGCGCACCTCGCGGGATCGAGGGACCGTATCGCCGGGCGGCTCGCCTCGCGGGTCGGCCACTTCATGCCGACCACGCTGCTCGACTCGCAGTTCGAGGCGCTCGAGCCCCTCGGCGACGACGAGCTCCACGTCACGGTCGACGTGGGCGGCGCTCCGGAGGAGGAGATCGCCGAGATCCTCGGGGGGCTCGGCCTCGCGCCCGCGGGCGCCTAGAGCAGCAGCGACTCCACCGGCACGGCCGGGAGGTCGAAGGCCGCGGCGACGGCGGTGTTCGTCACCCGGCCGTCGTGGGTGCTCAGGCCGCGGGCGAGCGCCGGGTCGGCGGCCAGGGCGGCCCGCCACCCGCGGTCGGCCAGCGCGAGCGCGTAGGGGAGCGTCGCGTTGGTGAGCGCGCGGGTCGAGGTCTCGGGGACGGCGCCGGGCATGTTCGCGACGCAGTAGTAGACGCTCCGGTGCACGGGGAACACGGGGTCGTCGTGCGTGGTCGGACTCGAGCCCTCGAAGCAGCCGCCCTGGTCGATCGCGATGTCGACCAGCACCGAGCCCGGCTTCATCGTGGCGACCATCTCGTCGGTCACCAGCTTGGGCGCCTTGGCGCCCGGGATGAGGACGGATCCGATCACGAGGTCGGCGTCGGCCAGCTGCGCGGCGATCTCGTAGGCCGAGGAGGCGCGGGTCTGGATCGCGCCCTGGAAGCGGTTCTCGAGCTGCGCGAGGCGGGGGAGCGAGAGGTCGACGATCGTGACGTCGGCCCCCATGCCGAGGGCGTTGGCCGCGGCGTGCTCGCCGGCCGTGCCGCCGCCGATCACGACGACCTTCGCCTTCGGAGTGCCGGGGACCCCGCCGAGCAGCGTGCCCCGTCCGCCGACGGCACTCATGAGGTGGTAGGCGCCGACCGTGATCGACAGGCGCCCGGCGACCTCGCTCATCGGCGAGAGCAGCGGCAGCCGCCGGTCGTCCAGCTGGACCGTCTCGTAGGCGATGGAGGTCGTCCCCGCCGCGAGCAGCGCATCGGTGCACGGGCGGGAGGCGGCGAGGTGGAGGTAGGTGAAGAGCACCTGGTCGCGGCGCATCCGCGGGTACTCGGCCTCGATCGGCTCCTTGACCTTGAGGACCAGCTCGGACTCGCCCCAGACCTCGTCGGGCCCGTCGACGACGAGGGCGCCGGCGCGGCGGAAGTCGTCGTCCGACACGCGCGAGCCCAGGCCCGCGCCGGCCTCGACGAGGACCTCGTGGCCGCGGCGCACCAGCTCGTGGACGCCGGCCGGAGTGGCGGCGACCCGGTTCTCGTTGTTCTTGATCTCGGTGGGGATCCCGACGCGCACGGCGGCTCCTTCGCTGCGGCCCGCGGGGCGGGCGGTGGGCGCCGATCCTGCACCGGCTCTGCCCCCATCGTGCGAAGATCGTGCCCGGAGCGGGGGAACTCCGCAGGATCGGTCGGAAGTCACCGCACGGGCCGAAGGTTCGTCGGCGGAGTGAGGGAGCGGGCGCATGCCACCGAAGGATCTGCACGACCTCGACGACCTGGATCCGGTCGACCGGACCCTGGTGCGCCTCCTCCGCGCCGACGCGCGGACGCCCAACAGCCGGCTCGCCGAGCGCGCCGGCATCGCCCCGTCGACCTGCGTCGCACGCGTCCGGGGCCTCGTCGAGCGCGGCGTCATCACCGGCTTCACCGCCGAGCTCGACCCGGCGGCGCTCGGCTTGACCCTGCAGGCGCTGATCAGCGTCAGCATCCGCGTCGGCCAGCGCCAGGCGATCACGCGCTTCGCGGAGGAGATCCGCGCGCTGCCCGAGGTGGTGCAGGTGTTCTTCCTCGGCGGCTCGGAGGACTTCATCATCCACGTCGCGGTCCGCGACTCCAGCGACGTGCGGGACTTCGTGGTCTCGAACCTCTCGGCGAACCCGGCGGTGGCCTCGACGCGCACGAGCCTGGTGTTCGACCACCACCGCAAGGGCCCGGCGGTCCCCGAGTAGCGCGAGCCGGCGCGGCCCGAGCGGCCGCTCGGCCCGCGCCCGTCCCTCGGGGCTAGTGCGCCCCGGGGTTCACGTCGCCGCCCCCGCGCTGCATGAGGCCGGGGATGCGCTTGGCGAGCCCCGGGATCGCCTCGTCCGAGATCGAGATGCGCGTGTCGCGCAGGCGCTGGCGCAGCAGGGTCTCGACGTCCTCCTCCGGTCGCAGCTCGGCGTCGCCGGCGACCTGCAGCAGCACGCCGCGCAGCTTCTCGTCGAGCTGCGCGTCGTCGCTGCCGTGCTGGATCGGGTGGTCCTGGGATGCGTTCGTCATGCCTCCATGCTGGCACCGGCGACCCCGAGCCGAGAGGACTTGCGCCGCGGCAGGATGGTCGCATGCCGTTCACCCGCGCCGAGCTCGCAGCGTTCCAGGACCGCACCGTCGAGGACCTGCTGGGCGACGACGTCCGGCTCCTCTTCGTCGGCATCAACCCGGGGCTGTGGACCGCCGCCACCGGCGCGCACTTCGCCCACCCCGGCAACCGCTTCTACCCGGCGCTCGTCGCGGCCGGGATCCTCGAGCGCGCGCCGCGCGTGTCCGAGGGGATGAGCGCCGCGGACCGCGCGGAGCTCGTCTCCCGCGGCGTCGGCATCACCAATCTCGCCTCCCGGGCGACCGCCCGCGCCGACGAGCTGACCGCGGAGGAGCTGCGCGAGGGCGCTCAGCGGCTGGTCGCCACCGTGGAGCGGGTGCGGCCCCGGGCCGTCGCGGTCGTCGGCATCACCGCCTACCGGATCGCGTTCGGACGCCGCAGGGCGGTGCAGGGCAGGCAGGAGGAGGACATGGCGGGCGCGCCGCTCTGGGTGCTGCCGAACCCGAGCGGCCTGAACGCGCACGACACCGTCGCCTCGCTCGGGCGCGCCTACCGCGAGCCGGCGCTCGAGGCGGGGATCGTCTCTTCCGACGCGCTCCTGCCCGGGGACGTCGGACCCCGCCCGCAGGAATAGCCGTCGACCCCCGGAGGTTGCAGAAGTCCATGAGTATGCATGAAGTCAAGTTCGGCGTCGACACGTTCGGCGACGTCACCGCCGGCCCCGACGGCGCCCCGCTGCCGCACGGCCAGGTCCTCCGCGACGTGGTCGAGGAGGGAGTCCTGGCCGACCGGGTCGGCATCGACTTCTTCGGGATCGGCGAGCACCACCGCGCCGACTTCGCCGTGAGCGCACCGGACGTCGTGCTCGCCGCCATCGCGGCCCGCACCGAGCGCATCCACCTCGGCTCCGCCGTGACGGTCCTCTCCTCGGACGACCCGGTGCGCGTCTACCAGCGCTTCGCCACCCTCGACGGACTCTCCGGCGGCCGGGCCGAGGTCATCCTCGGCCGCGGCTCCTTCACCGAGTCCTTCCCGCTCTTCGGCTACGACCTCGCGCAGTACGAGGTCCTCTTCGAGGAGAAGCTCGACCTCTTCCACGCCCTGATCCAGGGCGGCCCGGTCACCTGGCAGGGCACGACCCGCCCCGCGCTCACCGAGCAGAGCGTCTACCCGACCCTCGACAACGGCACCCTCCGCACCTGGATCGGCGTCGGCGGCAGCCCCGAGTCGGTCGTCCGCGCCGCCCGGTACGGCTTCCCGCTCGTCCTGGCGATCATCGGCGGCTCGCCGGCCCGCTTCCGCCCCTACGTCGACCTCTTCGGCCGCGCGCTCGAGCAGCTCGAGCAGCCCCGCCTCCCGGTCGCCGTGCACTCGCCCGGCTTCGTCGCCGACACCGACGAGGAGGCGCGCGAGCTGTACTTCCCGCACCACAAGGCGATGATGGACGCCATCGGCCGCGAGCGCGGCTGGTCCCCGATGACCCGCGAGCGCTTCGAGGAGGAGGCCGGCCCCGACGGCGCCATCCACCTCGGCTCGCCCGAGACGGTCGCCCGGAAGATCGCGCGAACGGTCGAGGCCCTGGGCATCGACCGCTTCGACCTCAAGTACAGCGCCGGGACGTTGCCGCACCCGGCGATCATGCGCAACATCGAGCTCTACGGCACGCAGGTCATCCCGCGGGTGCGCGAGCTGCTCGCGCACTGACCCCCGCCGGGCGCCCGTTCCCCCGCTGGGCGCTCGGCGCGTTCCGAGCCGACGCGGTGCGCGCTCCCACCGGGCGCCCGGCCCGCGTCGATACACTCGGAACCCCCCGCCCCGACCCTCCCGGAAGCACATGCCCGACAGCCACGCCGCCCGCACCCCCTACGAGGTGCTGGGCGTCGCCGCCACCGCGTCCGACGACGAGCTCCGCCGGGCGTACCGGCTCCGCCTCCGCGAGACCCATCCGGACACGGGAGGCGACGCCGCGTCGTTCCACGCGGTGCAGCTCGCCTGGGAGCGGATCGGCAGCGCCTCCGCCCGCGGCGACTACGACCGAGGCGCTCCCGCCCCCGGGAGGTCCTCCCCGCAGTCGCCGTACACCGGCTCACCGCGCCCGCAGACCGCCTCGGCCGTGCGCGCCCGCTCCTACGGTCACCCGGGAGGCGCGGCGCGCGAGTACTACCTGCGCCTGGTGCGCGAGTGGCTCGGCCGCGGCGTCGAGACCGAGGACCCCTTCGACCCGGCGATCGTCCGCTCCGCTCCTCGCGAGGTCCGCTCCTGGCTCGCGAAGGCTCAGGCCGAGGAGGCGACGGCCGCGCTCGTCGGCGCGCTCGGCATCGCCTACACGATCTGGAACGACGTCGCGGTCGGCGACGGCGGGCTCAAGATCGACCACCTCGTGCTCGGGCCGGCCGGCCTGCTCGCGCTGACCTCCGCCGACTGGGGCGACCCGGTCCGCCTGAGGAAGGGCGAGCTCGAGGGCCCCGGGATCGCCGAGGACGAGAAGCCGATCGCCTCGCTCGCGAAGGCCACGCGCCGTCTCGGCCGCGAGCTGGGCGTCCGCTTCTCGACGTGCGTCGTGGTCGTGCCGGACGACGCGCTGGAGCAGCCGTTCGAGCAGGTCGAGCGCGGCAGGCACCAGGGCGCCGTCATCATCCGCCGCTCGCTGCTGCCGCAGCTGCTGCGCTCCGGCACGGACGACCCGCGGCTCGGCGGGTACGGCGAGTCGTTCGAGGTCCGCACCCGCGTGCAGAACCGCATCCGCTTCGTCTGACGCCGCGCTAGCCGCCGCTCGCGACCGGGGCAAGGGGTTAGCGCGCATCCGGCGCCCCGCCCACCATGGGACGTGCCCCCGGGCATCCCACGACGAGCGGAACGAGGACGGACCATGGTGCGATTCGGATACACCCTGATGACCGAGCAGAGCGGACCCAAGCAGCTGGTGGGCTACGCGGTCGACGCCGAGAGGCTCGGCTTCGAGTTCGCGGTCTCGAGCGACCACTACTCGCCGTGGCTGACCGAGCAGGGGCACGCCTCCTACGCCTGGACGCTGCTCGGAGCGGTCGCGCAGGCCACGTCGACCATCGACCTCACGACCTACGTCACCGCGCCGACCATCCGCTACCACCCGGCCGTGGTCGCGCAGAAGGCCGCGACGCTCGCGATCCTCTCCGACGACCGCTTCACGCTCGGCCTCGGCTCGGGCGAGAACCTCAACGAGCACGTCGTCGGCGAGGGCTGGCCCTCGGTCGCCGTGCGCCAGGACATGCTCGAGGAGGCCGTCCACCTCATCCGCGAGCTGCACACCGGCGAGCTGGTGACCTGGGAGGGCCAGTACTTCCGCGTCGACTCCGCCCGCATCTGGGATCTGCCGGACACGCCGGTCGAGATCGGCCTGGCGGTCTCGGGGGAGAAGTCGATCGCCCGCTTCGCGCCGATCGGCGACCACCTCATCACGACCGAGCCCGACGCGGATCTGATCTCGCAGTGGACCGCGGTCCGCGGTGCGGACGCCGCCCCCTCGCGCACGATCGGCCAGATCCCGATCTGCTGGGCGCCGGACAAGGAGCAGGGAGTGGCGCTGGCCCACGAGCAGTTCCGCTGGTTCGCCGGCGGCTGGGCGGTCAACTCCGATCTGCCGACCCCCGCCGGCTTCGCCGGAGCGAGCCAGTTCGTGCGCCCGGAGGACGTCGCCGAGCAGATCGCCTGCGGCCCCGACCTCGACGAGCTCGCCCAGAGCTTCGTGCCCTACATCGAGGCGGGGTTCACCGACATCGCCCTCGTCCAGGTCGGCGACGAGCTGCAGCAGCGGTTCCTCGACGAGGCGGCGGAGGGGCTCCTGGAGCGCCTGCGCGCGCTCGCCCCCTGAGGCCGCTGCCGGGTCGCGCGGTCAGAATCCGCGGAGCCGCTCGATGTCGCGCCGGTCGCGCTTCGTCGGGCGGCCCGCTCCGCGGTCACGGACGATCACGCCCGGCGCGGACTCCCGGGGTGGCGGCGGGGGCGTCCGGTCCTCCATGCACTCGGCGGCCACCGGCGCACCGACCCGCTTGACCACGAGTCCGCGGACGATCAGCTCCCGGTCGAAGCCGCCGATCCGGGCGCGGACCTCGTCGCCGACCCGCACGGTCTGCGCCGCCTTGGCCCGCTCGCCGTTGACGCGGATGTGGCCGGCCCGGGCCGCGGTCGTCGCTGCGGAGCGCGTCTTGTAGATGCGCACCGCCCAGAGCCACGCGTCCACCCGCACGGCACCGGTCACCGGGATCTGCATCCCCCCAGTCTACGAACGGCGCCCGCTCGCCACCCACCCCGCGGTCCTACACTGGCCGCCGACAAGGAGGTTCCCATGAACCGAGACGACAGCATCTACACCGGAGCGGACGACGCGCTGCGGAGCGGCGACGACCGCATGGTCGCGGCGAACGACAGCTCCGGAGCCGGCGGAACCCGCGGCGACGTCGGCATGAGCACGACGAGCGGCGAGGGCACCGGGGTCCCCACCCGCGGCGCGCCTCCGCAGAGCGGATCCCCGTCCGAGCTGCGCCCCACCGGCTTCCCGCACGCGGGCCTGGAGTTCTCGCTCGTCCCGTCCGGGCACGAGGAGTGGCGGATCGAGCACCCGGGCGGTCGCACCGTCGGCGTCCTCGCCGTCATCTCGCACGCGGGCGAGGAGTCGGAGGCCGTGTTCGTCACACGCCGCGTCGGCTCCGAGGAGGCCGTGGCCGAGGGCACCGACTGGCGCGGCATCGTCTCGGCCGTGATCAACGACGAGGCGGCGGACGAGCGCGATCCGGTCCAGCTCGACCCCACCGTCGAGCACGTCCGCGGCGGACTGATCAGCCGCGGCCCCGCGGACGTCGACGGCCTCTCCTGAGCCCTCTCTCCTCCGGGACGCCGTCCGCGCTCGGCGCGGGGCGTCCCACGGAGGAGGGTCGGACGCTCAGCGGGCGAGCAGCGCGGCGTTGATCCGGGCCGAGAGGTCGGCGTCGACACGGCGGTCGGTCCCGTCGACGGCGCGGACGGGAGCGGCGTTGCGCGCGCTCGAGACCAGCCACGCCGCGTCCGCCGCCTCCAGATCGCCCGAGCGCAGCGGACGCACCGCCGTCCCGAGGCCGAGGCCCGGCGCGAGCGCGAACAGGTCGGCCTGCGTGGTGCCGGGCAGCAGCCCGAGGCTCGGCGGAGGAGTCACGAGCTCCCCGCCCGTCAGCAGCACGAGGTTCGAGGTCGGCCCCTCGAGCAGGTAGCCGTCGCTCGACACGAACAGGGCGTCGTCGGCACCGCGCCGGGCGGCCTCCCGCGCGGCCGCACGATTCACCGCGTACGAGAGCGTCTTCGCGCCGGCGAGCAGCCAGGGGGACGTCGACTGCACGTCCGAGCGCAGCCCGCGGTCCAGGAGCACCACGCGCACGCCGTCGCGGCGGGCCGGGCCGAAGTCCGGGCTGGTCTGGACGAAGACGACGCCGGTGGGCCGCCCGCCGCCCTCGACGCCGCGGGTCAGGATCGTCTTCAGCATCGCCTCGGCGACGGGCGGGTGCGCGGCCACCGCCGCTCCGATCGCCTCGAGCCAGGCGGGCCGGTCCGGCCGGGGCAGGTCGAGCATCCGGGCCGAGCGCTCGAAGCGGTCCAGGTGCGCGTCGAGCGCCTGCAGCCGTCCGTCGACCAGGTTGATCGTCTCGAACACGCCGTCGCCGCGGGTGAAGCCGAGGTCGGTGACGTCCAGATCGCCGCGCCCGCTCGGATCGATGCGGTGCGCGGGTCCTCCCGGCGAGTGCGCCTCGGCGTCGAGGGAGGGTCGGTCGAGGACGACGAGGGTCTCAGCGGGCATGGGCGGTGCGGTCCTTCCGGGAGCGGCGGCGGGGGGAGAAGCGGAGCAGCGCGATCGTCAGCAGGGCGCCGATCAGAGAGCCGCTGCCGTTCGAGACCAGGTCCTGCACGTCGGAGACGCGGGTCGGCAGCCACAGCAGCTGCGCGGTCTCGACGGCCGCCGACACCCCGAGCCCGATGGCGGCGGCCCACAGGCGGCGCCCCGCCGGCAGCTGCGCGGCGATCAGCGCACCGAGCGGCACGAAGAGCAGCACGTTCGCGGTGAACTCCGCCACGTCGAAGTCGAACCAGCCGGTGAGCGGCGTGGAGGCGAGGAAGGCGATGATCCCGCGGATCAGCGCGTTGGGCTCCCCGGCCGGGTAGGGCGCGGGCGTCAGCGTGATCAGGGCGATCAGCGCGAGCCAGGCGAGCGTCGCGAGGCGGAGGGGTCTCGAGCGGCGCATCGTCCGATTCTGCCAGCCCGTCGGGGTCGGGCGCGGCGGGCGCGGTGTGGGAGGCTGGAGGGCATGACCAGCGAGGACCCCGGCGCGGACGCCGTGCTCCCGCGCCACCCCTTCGACGCGTCGCTCGGCGACGGCTGGGTCGAGATCGGCGACGGACGCCGCTTCTGGGGACGCTTCGGCGCCGCCGGCCTCCTCCTGCGCGATCCGTCGGGACGCGTCCTGCTCCAGCACCGCGTCAGCTGGAGCCACTTCGGGGACACCTGGGGGCTGCCCGGCGGCGCCCGTCACCCCGAGGAGACGGCCTTCGAGGCGGCCCTCCGGGAGTCGGAGGAGGAGGCGGGCGTCCCCGCCGACCTGATCCTGCCCGTGCTCTCCAGCGTCGTCGTGATCGGACCGTGGAGCTACTCCACAGTCCTGGCCGAGTCCCGCGAGCACTTCACTCCCCGCATCAGCGACGCCGAGAGCACCGAGCTGCGCTGGGTCGCCCCCGACGAGGTCGACTCCCTGCCGCTGCACCCGGGCTTCGGAGCGGCCTGGCCGGGCCTGCGCGCGCTCGGCTCCGCGATCCCGGTGCTCGTCGTGGACGCCGCCAACGTGGTCGGCTCACGCCCCGACGGCTGGTGGCGCGACCGAGCCGGCGCCGCGGAGCGCCTCCTCGCCTCCCTGGCCCGCCTCGCGGAGGCCGGCGTCCCCGGCCGTCTCCTGGGGATCGACGCCGACACGGTCTGGCCGCGCATCGCCGTGGTGCTCGAGGGAGCGGCGCGCGCCGCCCGTCCGGAGCCGGGCGCTCTCATGGAGCGGCTGACGGTCCACGCGGCCGACGGCTCGGGCGACGACGCGATCGTCGAGCTGGTCGGCGCGCTCGAGACCGCGGTCGTCGCGACGGCCGATCGGGGGCTGGCCGCCCGCGTCGAGGCGCTCGGGGCCGCCGTGGTCGGTCCGCGGTCGCTGCTCGACCTCCTCGATCCCGCCCGGGAATAGGCCGCGGGGGCACCCGGTTGCATCCCCCATGGCTACGACTGCGATGACCCTCGACTCCCACGACCAGACGATCGCCGACGGCATCGTCCTCATCGACTTCTGGGCCGACTGGTGCGGCCCGTGCAAGCAGTTCGCTCCGGTCTTCGAGGCCACGAGCGAGAAGAACGCCGACATCACGTTCGCGAAGGTCGACACGGAGGACCAGCAGCAGCTCGCCGCGAGCTACGGCATCTCCTCCATCCCCACCCTCGTGGTGTACCGCGACGGCATCCCGTTGATGGCTCAGCCCGGCGCCCTGCCCGCCCCCGCGCTCGACAACCTGATCGAGCAGGTCCGCGGCCTCGACATGGTCGAGGTGCGCCGCCAGTACGAGGAGGCGAAGGCCGCTCAGGAGGCCGGCGCCGCTCCGCAGGCCTGATCCGCCCGGCGCCTCGACCCGCTCCGCAGGCGGGAGGCGCCCGCAGACGCACGAGAACCCCCGGCAGCCGTGAGGCCGCCGGGGGTTCCGTCGTTCCGAGCCGGGATCAGCCGGTGTTCTGCAGCCCCGCCGCGACTCCGTTGACCGCGAGCAGGAGCAGCCGCTGGTTCTGCTCCGTCCCGGATCCGCCCGGGTCGGTGCGGAGCGCCTTCAGTGCGCGCAGCTGCAGGAGCGAGAGCGCGTTGACGTACGGGGTGCGCAGGCGCACGGCACGGCCGAGCACGCGGTGGCCCGTGAGCAGGCTCTCCTCGCCGGTGATCGAGAGCACCCACCGGCGGGTGAGCGCCATCTCGTCGAGCACGAGTCCGGCGAGGTCGTCGCGGGAGTCGAGGGCGAGGTACCGGCGGGCGATGCCCTCGTCGGTCTTCGCGAGCGACATCTCGACGTTGTCGACCATCGTCGTGAACAGCGGCCAGGAGGCGTAGGCCTCGCGGAGCAGGTCGAGGTCGCCGACGGCCTCGAGCGCGCTGCCCAGCCCGAACCAGCCGGTCAGGTTGACGCGGGCCTGGGTCCAGGCGAAGACCCACGGGATCGCTCGCAGGTCCTCGAGCGACTCGACGGAGAGGCCGCGGCGGGCCGGACGCGAGCCGAGGGCGAGCAGGCCCACCTCCTCCTGCGGGGTGACCCGGGCGAACCACGGCGCGAAGCCGTCGGCCTTCACGAGCTCGAAGAAGCGGCGGCGCGACTCGCGGTCCATCGTCGCCGCCACCTCGGCGAAGCGCTCCGCGGCGCCCGCGTTGCGCTCGCCGACCGCGGGGGAGGAGGCGAGCAGCGTCGCTCCCGCCACCTGCTCGATGTGCCGGGTGGCGATGTCCGGGTTGCCGTAGCGGGCGAAGATGACCTCGCCCTGCTCCGTCAGCTTGAAGCGGCCGTCCACCGATCCGGGCGGCTGCGCGAGGACGGCCCGGTTGGCCGGCCCGCCGCCGCGGCCGAGCGCTCCGCCGCGACCGTGGAACAGCGTGAGCACGATGCCCTCGTCGGCCGCCCACTGCGCGATGCGCGCCTGCGCGTCGTAGAGCGCGAGCGTCGCCGAGACCGGTCCGACGTCCTTCGACGAGTCGGAGTAGCCGAGCATCACCTCGAGCCGGTTGCCGGTGGCCGCGAGGCGCGCCTGCACCTGGGGGAGTCGGATCATCTCGGCGAGGATGTCGGTCGAGGCGTCGAGGTCGGCGAAGGTCTCGAAGAGCGGGACCGCGTCGATGATCGGCGGCACGCCGTCGGTCGCCGCCTCGGCCAGTTCGAAGACCGTCCGCAGGTCGTCGGCCGACTGCGTGAAGGAGACGATGTACCGCCTCGCCGCGTCGGTGCCGAAGCGCTCCTGGACCTTCGCGATCGCCCGGAACACCGACAGGACCTCGAGGCCGCGCTCGTCGAGCTCCTCGCCGGCGCGGATCGCGGCGATCGTCTCGCGGTGCACCTTCGAGTGCTGGCGCACCTCGATCTCGGCGAGGTGGAAGCCGAAGGTCTCGAGCTGCCAGACGAAGTCCTGGAGGTCGCCGTAGGCGGCGCGGACGTCCTCGGCCTCGACCAGGGACTCCTGGAGGGTGCGCAGCTCGGCCAGCAGCTCGGCGGCGGCGGAGTAGGCCAGCGGCCCCTCGGACCGGGTCGCGGCCAGGCGCTCGGCCGCGAAGAGCAGGACGCGGCGGTGCGCCTCGTTGGGCGAGCGCTCGGCGATGTCGGCGGCGAGCTCGGGAGCCCGCTCGACGCAGGAGGCCCAGAGCGCCTCGACGGCGGCCGACGGGGGAGTGGTCGACGCGTCGAGGGTCAGCGCGCGGCCCACGCGGCGGGCGACGCGCTCGAGACCCATGAGGACGTGCTCGGAGGCGATGTCGACCGCAGCGAGGGTCGTCTCGGCGGTGACGAAGGGATTGCCGTCGCGGTCGCCGCCGATCCAGGTGCCCAGGCGGACGAAGGCCGGTGCGACCGGAGCCCGGGTGCCCGAGCCCTCGCCGAGCAGAGCGTCGTCGAGGCGGCGGTAGACTCGGGGGAGCACCGAGAACAGCGACTCGTCGAAGACGCTCATCGCGGTGCGCACCTCGTCGAGAGGAGTGGGCTTGGACTCGCGCAGCGGAGCGGTGCGCCACAGCGTGTCGACCTCGGCCAGCAGCCTGCGGCGGATCTCCACCAGCACGACGCCGCCCATGCGCGGGTCGTCTCGCTGCTCGAGCAGGTCGCTGATGCGGCGGATGGTCGAGGCCACCGCGCGGCGGCGCGCCTCGGTCGGGTGCGCCGTGAGGACCGGGCGGAATTCCAGCCGGGACAGGCGCGCGAACGCCTCGTCCTCCCCGAGCTCGCCGGTCAGCCGGCGCATCGAGGCGAGGATCGAGTCCTCGGGCGACTGCGCACCGGCGTCGGCCTCGCGCCGGCGCAGCACGCGGACGCGGTGGAACTCCTCCGCCACGTTGACGAGGTGGAAGTAGCAGGTGAACGCCCGGGCGACCTCCTCGGCGCGCTCGAGCGTGAGCGAGGCGACGAACTCCTCCGCCTCCGCGGTCCCGGCCGCGTCGCCGCTGTCGTAGGCGCTGATCGTGAGCGCGCGCAGGCGCTCCACGTCCTCGTAGAGGGAGGGCTCGCCCGACTCGCGGAGCACCTGGCCGAGCAGCTCGCCCAGCAGGTGGACGTCGGCGCGGATCCTCTCGTCGAGCGGAGGCGCGGTCGTCCCGTCGGCGGAGGATGGGGCGGTGGCGGAGGCGGGTGCTGCGGTCGCGGCGGACGCGTCGGAGAACGGAGGCACGGGAGAGACCTTAGCGGCGGTGCGTATCGAGCACATGACGCCTGCGTCACGATCCGAACTGGAATGATCGAGGGGTGACCGTGACAACCGCACCCCCCGCTCCCGCCGTCCAGACCGAGCAGGCGGCACCCCATGTCGTCGTGCTGTTCGGCGCCGTCGGCGACCTGGCCCGGCGCAAGCTCATCCCGGGGATGGCCCACCTCGCGCTCTCCTCCCTCGCACCGGACCTGCAGATCGTCGGCACCTCGCTCGAGGAGCACGACGACGCCTCGTTCCGCGCCTTCGCGAAGCTGGCCTACGACGAGTTCGGGAGCCGCTCCCTGACGCCGGCGCAGTGGGACGAGTTCGCGTCCAAGCTCCGCTACGTCCCGCAGTCCGCGGGCCCGGCCGCGCTGGCCGCCGCCGTGACCGACGCCGAGGCGGTCCTCGGCCCGGACGTGAGCCGGCTGCACTACCTCAGCGTCCCGCCCAGGGCCGCGCTCTCCGTCGTGCGGATGCTCGCCGAGGCCGGGCTGGTCGAGCGCTCGCGGATCATCATGGAGAAGCCGTTCGGCGTCGACCTCGAGAGCGCGGTCGTCCTCAACGCGGAGCTCCACGAGACCTTCAGCGAGGAGCAGATCTTCCGGATCGACCACTTCCTCGGCAAGGAGCCGGCGCAGAACATCCTCGCCTTCCGCTTCGCCAACGGCCTCTTCGAGCCCATCTGGAACCGCAACTTCATCGATCACGTCCAGATCGACATCCCCGAGCGCCTCACGCTCGACCGTCGCGCCGAGTTCTACGAGTCCACCGGCGCGTACAAGGACATGGTCGTCACCCACCTCTTCCAGGTGCTGGCGTTCATGGCGATGGAGCCGCCGACCGCGCTGGAGCCCCAGGCCATCAGCGAGGAGAAGAACAAGGTCTTCCGCTCGATGCGTCCGCTGAACCCCGAGAACGTGGTGCGCGGCCAGTACATCGGCTACCGCGACGAGCCGGGCGTCGCCGCCGACTCCGAGACCGACACCTTCGTCGCGCTGAAGTGCGAGATCGACAACTGGCGCTGGGCGGGAGTGCCGTTCTACCTCCGCACCGGCAAGCGGATGGCCGAGGGCCAGCGCATCATCTCGATCGCGTTCCGCGAGCCCCCGAAGAGCATGTTCCCGCAGGGCTCCGGAGTCGGTGCCCACGGCCCGGACCACCTCACCTTCGACCTGGCGGACGCCTCGAAGGTCTCGCTCTCGTTCTACGGGAAGCGCCCCGGTCCCGGCATGCGGCTCGACAAGCTGAGCATGCAGTTCGCGCTCCAGGAGACCGACCGCGCGGGCGACGCGCTCGAGGCCTACGAGCGCCTGATCCTCGACGCGATGCGCGGAGACCACACGCTGTTCACCACCGCGGAGGGCATCGAGCGGCTCTGGGAGGTCTCCGCGCCGCTCCTGCAGGATCCGCCGCCCGTCCGTCTCTACGCGCCCGGCTCCTGGGGGCCGAACGCCATCCACCAGCTGATCGCGCCGCACGCCTGGCGCCTGCCGTTCGAGCGGGTCTGGCGCGACAAGCGCTGACCACGCCGCCGTGCGCCCCGCCTAGGCTGGGCGCATGGCGCGCACCGGTGAGGACCGGATCTGGACGGTCCCGAACGTCCTCAGCATGGTGCGTCTCGCCCTGGTGCCGGTGTTCCTCGTGCTCGTGGTCCTCGGCGAGGACGCGCTCGCGCTCCTGACCCTCGTGGTCTCGAGCCTCACCGACTACCTCGACGGCTGGATCGCGCGCCGCTTCGACCAGATGACGCGCCTCGGACGCGTCCTCGATCCGGCCGCCGACCGGCTCTACATCTTCGCCACCGTCCTGGGCCTCGCGGCCCGCGGACTGGTGCCCTGGTGGCTGGTCGCCGTGCTGCTCGCCCGCGACCTGATGCTCGTGGTCCTGGCGGTCGTCCTGGCGAACAACGGCTACGGACCGCTTCCCGTGCACCACCTGGGGAAATTCGCGACCTTCTGCCTCTTCTACGCGCTCCCGCTGATCATGCTGGGGCAGGCGTTCCCGGCCCTCGCGCCCGCCTCGCTCCCCATCGCCTGGGCCTTCGCGCTGTGGGGCGCATTCCTCTACTGGTGGGCCGGGATCGTCTACGCCGTCCAGACGCGGGACCTCGTCCCGGGGGTCCGCACAGGTGCTCAGGGGTCCGACGAGGGTCACGATTCGGATACGCTGACCTGATAGGAGGTACGTCTTGGTCGAGCCCGTCGGTGGAGCATCATCCGCCCAGCACAATTCCGTTCCCGGTGAGCCGTCGACGGAGACGACTCTGACGTTTACCGACGACATCGGTGCCCAGCTCGCCGCTCTCGACAACCGCGCGTCCCGCGAGGAGGCCGAGGCCGTCGGGGCTCTGCCCTCGGGATCCGCGCTGCTGGTCGTGCGCCGCGGACCGAACACCGGCGCCCGCTTCCTCCTCGACACCGACTCCACGACGGTCGGCCGTCACCCCGACGCGGGCATCTTCCTCGACGACGTCACGGTCTCGCGCCGGCACGCCGAGTTCGTCCGCCGCGGCACGGCGTTCGAGGTCCACGACCTCGGCTCCCTGAACGGTACCTACTTCGACGGGGTCCGGATCGAGTCCGCGATCCTCACCGACGGCTCCGAGGTGCAGGTCGGCAAGTTCCGACTCACCTTCTACGCGTCCCGCGCCGACCTCGTCGCCGCTCCGGACGCGTGAGCCGTGGGCCGCTCCTCCGCGCGCGCCCTCCCCACCGGCTCCGCCGCTCTGCTGAGCATCGGGCAGGTGCTGGCCAGGCTGACCAGTGAGTTCCCGGACGTCACCCCGTCCAAGCTGCGCTTCCTCGAGGAGCAGGGGCTCGTCTCGCCGGCCCGCACCGACTCCGGCTACCGCAAGTTCTCGGGCTCCGACGTCGAGCGGCTCCGGATGATCCTCGCTCTGCAGCGCGACCACTACCTCCCCCTCAAGGTCATCCGCGGATACCTCGACGACATCGACGCCGGACGCGAGCCCGCCCTGCCGGCCGGTGTCGGGGGTCCGAGCGCCTCGCTCCTCGGCCCCGCCACGCGGTTGACCCGCGAGGGCCTCGCGGCCGAGTCCGGTGCCACGCCCGCTCTCGTCCAGGAGGCCATCGCCGCCGGGCTCGTGCGGGGCGGGGACGTGTTCGGGGACGAGGCCGTGACGACGCTCAAGGCGCTCGTCGACCTCGGCCGATCCGGTATCGAGCCCCGCCATCTCCGACCGCTCCGCGTCGCCGTCGAGCGCGAGATGTCGCTCATCGAGAGCGTCGTCGCCTCCAGCGCCCGCCGCGGAGAGGCGTCCGGCTCCGCCGGCGCTGCCGAGAACGCGGTGGGGCTCGCGACCCAGCTGGGCACGATCCGCGGGGCGATGGTGCGCAGCGCCCTCTCGCGGATCGCCCGCTCGTGAGGGCCGCGCCGCCGGCCGTCGGGCGGCCCGTGCGACACGCCGCGGCGCCGAGGCCGATGTCGTTTACTCGGCCTGCGCCGGTCGGTACGGTAGGGAGCGCGTTCGGAGGATCCGGCGTCCGGATCCGAGAGGCACAGGGATGAGAGAAGTCAGCCGCGACGTCAGCGGCCAGCGCGACCTCGTCCTGTTCACCGACGGACTGCCCGAGCTCGACGCCGACGCGGGCTACCGCGGGGCCGTCGCGGCGCGCGCCGCGGGGATCACCTACCGGCAGCTCGACTACTGGGCGCGGACCGAGCTCGTCGAGCCCACCGTGCGCGGCGCGTCCGGCTCCGGCACGCAGCGCCTCTACGGCTTCCGCGACATCCTCGTGCTGAAGCTGGTCAAGCGCCTGCTCGACACCGGGATCTCGCTCCAGCAGATCCGCACGGCGGTCAACCAGCTCCGCGAGTCCGGGGTCGACGACCTCGCGCAGACGACCCTGATGAGCGACGGCGCGAGCGTCTACCTCTGCACCTCGAACGACGAGGTCATCGACCTGCTCAGCCGCGGCCAGGGCGTCTTCGGCATCGCCGTCGGCAAGGTCCTCCGCGAGGTCGAGTCGAGCCTCGTCGAGCTCGACCACCAGTCGGTCGACCCGGGCGACGAGCTCGCCCAGCGCCGCGCCTCCCGCCGCGTCGGCTGACCGCCCACCCCTCGCGGGTCGGCCGCTGCTCCGGGGACTCCCGGGTCTCCTCCGCGCGCTCAACTGGTCAGGAGCGGACCCGCCTGCAGCCGTGCTGTGCAAGCAACGGGCGCTACCCGAGTCTCACCGTGCTGATCGAGTGGCGGGCTCCGCCCGCGCATCGAGAGTCCGCGCCGAACTCCGACGCCGAGCGTCCGCCGGCGCCGTCCCTGGCGCTCCTCGAGTACCGAGCATCGCCCGCGTCCCGAGACCTCGAGCCGGAGAAGTCCGGCGGACCCGCCGGCCCTAGGTCGCGGCGGGGACCTGCTCGCCGATGCGACCGGTGCGGATCACGCGGTCGAGCAGCAGGTCGAAGTTGTGCGCCATCTCCTGAGCGCTCTCCCCGGGCCAGACGTGGACGGGCTTCGCCGCGCCCTGCGCCTGCTGGAGGGAGGTGCGCTCCGGGAGCTGCGGGCTGAGGACGAGCGGCCCGAACATGTCGCGCAGCTCTTTGATCCGGAACTGGTGCTCCAGCGACTGGACGCGGGCGCGGTTGACGATGATGCCCAGCGGCTGGAGGCGCGGGCTGAGTCCGCGGCGGATCTCCTCGATCGCCCGGAGCGCCCGGTCGGCGGCGGCCACCGAGAACAGGCCCGGCTCCGTGACGACGGCGACGCGGTCGCTCGCGGCCCAGGCCGTGCGGGTCAGGGCGTTGAGCGAGGGGGCGCAGTCGATCAGCACGAGGTCGTAGTCGGCCTCGACGCTCGCGAGGGCCTCCTCGAGCTTCCAGATGTCGCGGATGCTGGGGTGCGGCCCGTCGAAGTTGATCGCGGAGGGGCTTCCGATCAGCACGTCGATCGTGCCGTGGTGCTCCTTGGTCCAGCCGGAGGGGGCGATCGCCGAGCGGACGATCTTCTCCTTCGGCGACGTCAGGACGTCGGCGATGTTGAGGTGGCCGGCGACGTTGATGTCCATTCCGGTCGACACGTCGGACTGGGGATCGAGGTCGACGACCAGCGTTCGCAGGCCCTTCGAGAACGCCGCGGATGCAAGGCCGAGCGTCACCGTGGTCTTGCCGACGCCGCCCTTGAGGGAGCTCACGCTGAGTACATGCATGGCTGACTACTTTACGTTCCTCCGGGCGGCAGAACCTAACCGTTCGCTGCACGCGCCGTCCGCGCCGCCTCCGGAAGCGGGCCGCACTAGCAGTCGGAGCGCGCTCCGACCAAGCCGCCCGGCGCGATCCGGGCCCGCCGGTACACTCGTCCTGAGCGGAAGGAGGCTCGTTCGCATGGATGAGCGCAACGACGAACAGCCCGACACCGGCACCGGTCCCACGCCGCGGACCGCCATGGACGCGGCTCGGGAATCGGGTCAGTACTCCCCGCGAGCGAGCGACACCGCTCCGACCCTCCTGCCCGACGGCGTGCGGATCACCCCGCCCGGCCCGCGGCGCCGCTCCACCGCCCCTGCTCCGGTCGAGGACGAGGACGCGATCGACGTCGGCCGCCTCGGTCTGCCGCCCTCGCGCTCGCACGCTCTCGTGCCCCCGGAGCCGAGTCCTGCTCCGACCCCTTCACCGGCTCCCGCTCACCCGTCCGGCGCGAACGGACCGGTCTCGGCGGGGATCCCCGCCCGAGCGGAGTCCGCCGAGAAGCCCGCGGCGTCCGAGTCCGCGGGGGAGCCCGCCGCCGTCCCCACGCGCCGCGACCGCCTCCGCGCCGAGTCCTCGAGCGCCGCTCCCGCCCCGTCCGCGCCGAGCGCCGCCGTCCCCGAGTCGGCGTCGATGCTCACCCCGGACAGGCTCCTGGAGGTCAACCGCAAGACCCGTCCCGCTCCCACGGGCGGCTGGCACCGCTTCCTCTACGGCCTGACCTTCCACACGGTCAACCTCGGCGACTCCGCGAAGGTGAGGGCGTGGAAGGCGATGGACGAGCGGATCGGCCGGCAGTTCGAGGGCGGCACCCGCTTCGTCCCGGTCATGACCCGCAAGGGCGGCGTCGGCAAGACCACGGTCACGACGCTCCTGGGCATGGCCCTCGCCGACGCGCGCGAGGACCGCATCATCGCGGTCGACGCGAACCCCGACCGCGGCACCCTGGCCGAGCGCGTCCACAAGCAGACGCGGGCGACCGTCCGCGACGTCGTGAACCGCGCGGCCGGCGTGACCGGGTTCACCGAGTTCTCGACGATGGTCTCCCGCGACGAGACCCGCCTCGACGTCCTCGCCTCCGACACCGACCCGCAGCTCTCCGAGGCCTTCGACGAGGACGACTACAACGTGGTCGCCGACCTGGTCGAGCGCTTCTACTCGATCATGCTCACCGACTGCGGCACGGGCATCGTGCACTCGGTGATGCGGCCCACGCTGCAGCGCGCCGACACGGTGGTGATCGTCTCGGGCGGCAGCGTCGACGAGGCCCGCCTGGCCTCCGAGACCCTCACCTGGCTGGACGCGAACGGCTACGGCGCCCTGGTGCGCAACGCGGTCGTCGCGCTCAACACGGCGACGCAGGGCACGAGCCTGGTGAAGCTGGAGGAGATCGAGTCGCACTTCCGCTCCCGCGTCCGCGACATCGTCCGCATCCCCTACGACCCGGTGCTCGCCGCCGGATCCGTGGTGAAGTGGGAGCAGCTGCGCGAGGGCACGAAGGACGCCGCACGCCTGCTCGCCGCGCTCGTGGTCGAGGGCATGCCGGTCCGACGTGTCTGAGCCCCGGGCTTCCGGGGCGGCGTCCGCCGCGCACCAGGACCGCACCGACGGACCCGACGCGTCCACCGACGCCTTCGACCTGATCGTCATCGGGGCCGGCTCCGGCAACTCGATCGTCGGTCCGGAGTTCGACGGCCTGCGGGTCGCGATCCTCGACGACGGCGAGTGGTTCGGCGGCACCTGCCTCAACGCCGGCTGCATCCCGACCAAGATGTTCGTCCACGTCGCCGACGTGGTCACCGACGTCGACCAGGGCGGCCCGATCGGCGTCCACTCCCGCCTGCGCCGCCCCGAGTGGGCCGAGGTGCGCGACCGGGTCTTCGGGCGGATCGACGCGATCAGCGAGGGCGGGTTCGAGTACCGCGATCAGCGCTCCCCGAACGTGACCGTCCTCCGCGAGAGCTTCGGCTTCGAGTCGCTCGGAGACGGGGACCGCCCGCACGTACTCGTCAGCGCCAGCGGTGCCCGCATCAGTGCTCCGCAGGTGGTCGTGGCCGCCGGCTCGCGGCCCAGGCCGCTCCTCGCCGCGTACGAGCCGGACCCCCGCATCCAGGACTCGTCCTCGGTCATGCGGCTCGACGAGCTCCCCGAGCGGATGCTGATCCTCGGCGGCGGCGCCGTGGCCGTCGAGTTCGCCCACGTCTTCTCCTCCTTCGGCACGGCCGTGACCGTCGCCGTCCGCGGCGACCGCCTCCTCCGCGCCCTCGACGAGGACGTCTCGCGCCGGTTCACCGGGATCGCCGCCGAGCGGTACACGGTGCTCACCGGAGTGAGCGCCGAGAGCGTCGACGCCCGCCCTGACGGGCTCCGCGTCGCCCTCAGCGACGGCACGACGGTCGAGACCGACCTGCTGCTCGTCGCGCTCGGCCGCGACCCCAACAGCGACACGGTCGCCGCCGCCTCCGTCGGGATCGATCTGCACGAGGACGGCCGGATCAGCGTCGACACCGAGCAGCGCGTCCTCTCCGGCGGACACCCCGTGCCCGGCCTCTTCGCCCTCGGCGACGTGTCGTCCCGCTGGCAGCTCAAGCACGTCGCCAACCACGAGGCGCGCCTCGTGGCGCACAACCTCCTGCACCCGGGCGAGCTGCTCTCCGACACCCTCTCGCCGGTGCCCGGCGCGATCTTCGCCCACCCGCAGATCGCCCACTTCGGGCTCACCGCGGCCGAAGCGCGGGACCAGGGCCTGGACGTCGTCACCGTCACCCAGGAGTACGGCTCCACCGCCTTCGGCTGGGCGCTCGAGGACGACTCCAGCGCCTGCCTCCTGGTCGTCGGACTCGACGGCACCCTCCTCGGCGCGCACATCATCGGGCCGCAGGCCAGTATCCTCATTCAGCCGCTCGTCCAGGCCGCCAGCGCCGGCACCGGCATCCGCGGACTCGCCCGCAGCCAGTACTGGCCGCACCCCGCAGCGAGCGAAGTCGTCGAGAACGCCCTCCTGAGCGCGGAGGAGGCCCTGAGGGAGCGCACCACATGACCGAACGCCAGATCCGCATCTTCGGGGACCCGGTGCTGAAGACCCCGTCCACGACCATCGAGACGGTCGACGCCGGCGTCCGCGGCCTCGTCGAGGACCTCGTCGACAGCGTCCGACCGCCCGGACGCGCCGGCGTCGCAGCCCCCCAGATCGGCGTCAACCTCCGCGCCTTCAGCTACAACGTCGACGGCGTCATCGGGTACATCCTCAACCCCGAGATCATCGAGCTCAGCGGAGACCCGCAACCGGTCGACGAGGGCTGCCTCTCCGTCCCGAACCTCTGGTACCCCGCGATCCGCTACCCGCACGCGAAGGTCCGCGGCACCGACCTCGACGGCAACGAGATCGTCCTCGAAGGCGACGGCCTCATGGCCCAGGCCCTCCAGCACGAATGCGACCACCTCGACGGACGCCTCTACCTCGACCGCCTCTCCAAGGACGACCGCCGCGCCGCCATGAAGGCCGTCCGGGAATCCGACTGGTTCTGAGTTCGATTCCGGGCCGGTCCCTGCCCGGCCCGGCGCGGTCGGCTTTTCGAGGTGGGCGCGTTCCATGGAGCGTCGTGCGTTCCGCCGACGGTGAAGCGCTGGCACGCGCTTCACCGGATACGGCTGTGTTGAGGGGGAGCCGGTCCCTGCCCGGCTCGGCGCGGTCGGCTTTTCGAGGTGGGCGCGTTTTGGGGAGCGTCGTGCGTTCCGCCGACGGGAAAGCGCTGGGACGCGCTTTCCCGGATACGGCTGTGTCGAGGGGGGCCGGTCCTTGCCCGGCTCGGCGCGGTCGCCTTTTCGAGGTGGGGGCGTTCCGTGGAGCGTCGTGCGTTCCGCCGACGGGAAAGCGCTGGGACGCGCTTGCCCGGATACGGCTGTGTTGGTGGGGAGCCGGTCCTTGCCCGGCTCCGCGCGATCGGCCTTTCGAGGTGGGCGCGTTCCATGGAGCGTCGTGCGTTCCGCCGACGGTGAAGCGCTGGCACGCGCTTCACCGGATACGGCTGTGTCGAGGGGGAGCCGGTCCCTGCCCGGCTCCGGGCGGTCGGCTTGGCGAGGTGGGGGCGTTCGGTGGAGCGTCGTGCGTTCCGCCGACGGGAAAGCGCTGGGACGCGCTTTCCCGGATACGGCTGTGTTGAGGGGATCTGGTCCCTGCCCGGCCCGGCGCGGTCGGCACCGCGACAGGGGCGCGTCGAGGAGAGCGTCGGGCGTTCCGCCGACGGGATAGAGCTGGGCGCGCTGTCCCGGAGGCGGCTGCGATCGGGACGGCCTGCTGGTGACGCGGGGAGAGCGCGGGGTCAGCGGAGGGAGATGCCCTCGGTGGCGGGGGCGGCGGAGTAGACGGCGGCGATGGTGTCGGCGAAGTCGGCGAGGATGACGTTGCGCTTGATGCTCATCTTCGGAGTCAGGTGACCGCTCGCCTCCGTGAACTCGGTCGGGAGGATCACGAACTTCCGGATCGACTCGGCGCGGGACACGCGCTCGTTCGCCGCATCGACGGCCCGCTGCACCTCGGCCAGAACGACCGGGTTCACGGCCGCGTCCTCGAGTGAGAGGCCCTTGTCCTGCCCGTTGTTCGCGAGCCACGTCGGCAGCATCTCGGAGTCGAGCGTGACAAGAGCGGCGATGAACGGGCGCTGGTCGCCGACGACGACGACCTGGCCGACCAGCGGGTTCGCGCGGATCGGATCCTCCAGCGCCGCCGGAGCGACGTTCTTGCCGCCGGCGGTGACGATGATCTCCTTCTTCCGCCCGGTGACGCGCAGGTACCCGTCCTCGTCCAGGGTTCCGAGGTCGCCCGTGCGGAACCACTCGCCGTCGAACGACTCGGCCGTCGCCGCCTCGTTGTTCCAGTAGCCGCCGAAGACGTCGATGCCGCGCACCTGGATCTCGCCGTCGCCCGCGATCCGGATCGAGACCCCGGGCATCGCCGGGCCCACCGAGCCGATCTTGAACCGCTCGGTGCGGTTGACGGTGGCGGGCGCCGTCGTCTCCGTGAGGCCGTAGCCCTCGAGGATCTTGATGCCGAGGCTGTGGAAGAAGTGCCCGAGCCGGTCTCCCAGCGGCGCCGAGCCGGACACGGCGAAGCGGACGTTCCCGCCCATGGCGGTGCGCAGCTTCGAGTAGACGAGCCGGTCGAAGAGGAGGAACTGCAGCTTCAGAGCGAGCGGCACCGAGCCCGCCTCGAGCGCCATCGAGTGGGCGACGGCGACGTCGGCCGCGCGGCGGAAGATCTTCCCCTTCCCCCCGGCCTCGGCCTTCTGCTCGGCGGAGTTGTAGACCTTCTCGAACACGCGCGGCACGGCCAGGAGGAACGTCGGCTTGAAGGACGCGAGCGAGGGGAGCAGCTGCCTGGTGTCGGCCTGGTGCCCCACCTTCACCCCGCCGTGCACGCAGAGGATCGCGATGAAGCGGGCGAACACGTGCGCCGTGGTGATGAACAGCAGCGTCGACGCGCCGGGCTGGTGGATCAGCTCCGTCAGGGCGACCGCCGAGTTGCGGCTGAGCTCGACGAAGTTCGAGTGCCGGATGATGCATCCCTTGGGGCGGCCGGTGGAGCCGGAGGTGTAGATGATCGTCGCGATGTCGGTGCCGGTCGCCAGCGAGCGGCGGCGCTCGATCTCGGCGTCCGGCACGTCGACGCCGCGCGCGACGAGCTTGTCCAGATCGCCCAGCCCGATCTGCCAGGCGAGTCGGACCTCGGGAAGGTCGGCGCGGATCTCGTCGAAGCGGGCGAAGTGCTCGGGAGTCTCGACGATCACGGCGTGCGCGCCGGAGTCGGCGAGGTTCCACTGCACCTGCGCGGGGGAGGAAGTCTCGTACACCGGGACGAGGATCCCGCCGGCGAACCAGACGGCGAAGTCGATCAGCGTCCACTCGTAGCGCGTCTTGCAGATCAGCCCGACCTTCTCGCCCGGCTCGAGGCCGACGGCGACGAAGCCCTTCGCGAGGGCCGTGACCTGGTCGAGGAACTCCTGCGCCGTCACATCGCGCCAGCCGTCGCCGTCGGGCAACGCGAAGAGTGGGCGATCGGGCGTCTCGCGGACGCGGTCCAGCAGGAGGGCGGTCGTATTGGCCTGGGGATCGGCCGGAACCACCAGGGGGGAATCGAACTGGTCCACGGCAACTCCTTCGGTACCTGAATGAACGTCGTCTCCACCCTACCGGCGCGGCGCAAGCTGTGGATCCGTTCAGGGTAACGATCCAGCGGTGGCTCCGCGAGGAGGGCCGACACGCGTCGCCGGGTCTCGCCGCTGAGCCGCATCGGAGCGCTCGCGGTCACTACACTCGTCCTGGCCGCCGCTCAGGGCGGCCCGCCGACGCTGCCGCGCCGGTGGCGACGGGAAGGCGGTTCGCGTGCACGCGATCGGGATCGACATCGGCGGCACGAAGATCGCCGGAGCCCTGGTCGACGAGTTCGGGGGGATCCTCCGCGAGGACCGTCGGCCCACGCCCGCCGGGCACCCCGAGCTGATCGTCGACGTCGTGGTCGAGATGGTCGAGCATCTGCGCTCCGGCCTGCTCCCGGGAGACGTCTCCGCGGTCGGAGTCGCCGCCGCCGGCTTCATCGACGCCTCGCAGTCGATCGTCTACTACGCCCCGAACATCAACTGGCGCAACGAGCCCTTCCGCGAGAAGCTCTCGGCCCGCATCGACCTGCCGATCATCATCGAGAACGATGCGAACGCCGCCGGCTGGGCCGAGTTCCGCTACGGCTCGGGCCGCCTCGTCAGCGACATGCTGATGCTCACCATCGGCACCGGAGTGGGTGGCGCGATCGTCATCAACGACCGGCTCCTGCGCGGCGGCTTCGGCGCCGCGGCCGAGATCGGGCACATGCGCGTCGTCCCCGGAGGCCTGCCCTGCGGCTGCGGCGCCCGCGGCTGCATCGAGCAGTACGGCTCGGGCCGCGCGCTCCAGCGCTTCGCCGGCGAGCTGGCCGACGCGGGCGGGATCGGCCAGGGCATCGCCGACGCCCGCGCCCGCAACGGCGGCGAGCTGAACGGCCACCTCATCTCCGAGCTGATCACCGCCGGAGACCTCGGCGCCCTCGCGGCGCTGCGCCAGCTCGGCCACTGGCTGGGCGAGGCGGCGGCCAGCCTGAGCGCCGTCCTCGACCCGCAGATGTTCGTCATCGGCGGCGGAGTGGCGCAGGCGGGCGACCTCCTGCTGGACCCCATCCGCCAGGCCTACCTCGACAACCTCCCCGCCCGGGGCTACCACCCCGAGCCCGAGTTCCGCATCGCGGAGCTCGTCAACGACGCCGGAGTCGTGGGGGCCGCCGACCTGGCGCGCCTGCACGCGAGCTCCCTCTAGCGGCACCCGCCGCACCCGATCCGCCGCACCGCCGAGGAGCCCGATGTTCTACTGGTTCATGAAGCACATCGTCGCGGGCCCGCTCCTGAAGACGATCTTCCGGCCGTGGGTGGTCGGCGCCGACAAGGTGCCGCAGAACGGCGGCGTGATCCTCGCGAGCAACCACCTCTCCTTCATCGACTCCGTGATCCTCCCGCTGGTGATCGAGCGGAACATGGTCTTCCTCGCCAAGAGCGACTACTTCACCGGCAAGGGCCTCAAGGGCTGGGCGACGCGGACGTTCTTCACCGCCACGGGGATGCTGCCCATCGACCGCTCCGGTGGCAAGGCGTCGGAGGCCTCGCTCAACACGGGCCTCCGCGTCCTCGCGGGCGGCCACGCCCTGGGCATCTATCCCGAGGGCACGCGCAGCCCCGACGGACGCATGTACCGCGGCCGCACCGGTGTCGCGCGCATGGTCCTCGAGGCCCGCGTGCCCGTCATCCCGGTCGCCATGATCGACACCGCGCGCATCATGCCCATCGGCAAGCGCCTGCCGAAGCTGGGCCGCATCGGCATCGTCTTCGGGGAGCCGCTCGACTTCAGCCGCTTCGAGGGCATGGAGGGCGACCGGTTCATCCTCCGCTCGATCACCGACGAGATCATGTACGAGCTCCTCGCCCTGAGCGGCCAGGAGTACCTCGACGTCTACGCGACCTCGGTCAAGGAGAAGCGCGCGGCCCTCACCCGCTGAGCGCCCGCTCGATGCCGGGGCCCCCTCCCGGCCGAGCGCCCTGCCAGGCGATAAGCTCGTCAACCGCTGCCGTCCGTCCGGACGGCGGCCCTCCGCGCGCCGCTGGCGCCCGTCAGAACCGGGAACACCCTCGTGGTCATCGATCCGAACGAACCGTACGTCCTCGCCGCCCCCTCCGTGGTCGCCGGCCTGGACTATTGGCGCGAGCTCGAGATCAAGCAGCAGCCGCAGTGGCCCGATGCGGAGGCCGTGCGAGCGGCGTCCGCCGAGGTGGCCGCGCTCCCTCCGCTGGTGTTCGCCGGCGAGGTGGACCAGCTGCGCGAGCGTCTCGGAGCCGCGGCCCGCGGCGAGGCGTTCCTCCTGCAGGGCGGCGACTGCGCCGAGACCTTCGCCGGAGCGACCGCCGAGCAGATCCGCAACCGCGTCAAGACCGTGCTGCAGATGGCCGTCGTCCTGACCTACGGCGCGAGCATGCCCGTCATCAAGATGGGCCGGATGGCCGGCCAGTTCGCGAAGCCGCGCTCGAGCGACCTCGAGACCCGCGGCGACGTGACCCTGCCCGCCTACCGCGGCGACATCGTCAACGGCTACGACTTCACCCCGGAGTCCCGCGCCGCGGACCCGCGCCGCATCGTGCAGGGCTACCACACCGCCGCCTCGACGCTGAACCTCATCCGCGCCTTCACGCAGGGCGGATTCGCCGACCTGCGCCTCGTCCACTACTGGAACAAGGGCTTCACCGAGAACCCGCAGAACCAGCGCTACGAGCAGCTGGCCCGCGAGATCGACCGCGCGGTCAAGTTCATGGTGGCGTGCGGGGCCGACTTCGAGGGCATGAAGCGCACCGAGTTCTACACCGGCCACGAGGGCCTGCTGATGGACTACGAGCGCCCCATGACGCGCATCGACTCGCGGACCGGCACGCCGTACAACACCTCCAGCCACTTCATCTGGATCGGCGAGCGCACCCGCGAGCTCGACGGCGCGCACGTCGACTTCCTGTCGCGGGTGCGCAACCCGATCGGCGTGAAGCTCGGCCCGTCGACCACGCCCGAGACGATGCTCGAGCTGATCGACAAGCTCGACCCCGAGCGGGAGCCCGGTCGCCTCACCTTCATCACCCGCATGGGTGCCGGGAGGATCCGCGACGCCCTCCCGCCGCTGCTCGAGGCCGTCAAGCGGAGCGACGCCCTGCCGCTGTGGGTGACCGATCCGATGCACGGCAACGGGCTGACGACGCCGACCGGCTACAAGACCCGTCGCTTCGACGACGTGGTCGACGAGGTCAAGGGCTTCTTCGAGGCGCACCGCGCCGCGGGGACGCACCCGGGCGGCATCCACGTCGAGCTCACGGGCGACGACGTCACCGAGTGCCTCGGCGGCTCGGAGCACATCGACGAGGCGACGCTCGCCACCCGGTACGAGTCGGTCTGCGACCCGCGCCTCAACCACATGCAGTCGCTCGAGCTCGCGTTCCTCGTGGCGGAGGAGCTCCGGGGCCGCGCGATCTGATCCGACCCCGACCGCCGGTCGAGTCCCCGCCGAGGGGCTCGACCGGCGGCGTCAGGTCGTGATGGTGATCGACAGCTGGATCGTCGTGCCGCGCTGCACGAGATCGCCGGCCTTGTTGGACTGGTTCGTGACCTTGGTCAGCTCGTTCGGCGCCGCGTCGATCAGCGGGCCGAGCGTCGTCAGGGAGTAGCTCCACGACAGGTCCGCCGCCTCGAGGGCCGCCTTCGCCTCGTCGCGGTTCATCCCCACGACGTTCGGCACGGCGACGGGCTCGGGCCCCTTCGACACGACGACCGAGACGGTGTCGCCGGTCACGGCGGGCGCCTCCGGGTTCGCCTGCGTGAGGACGACGCCCGCGGCCACGGTGTCGCTCCAGTCCTCGCCGCTGCGGTCGAGGGCGAGACCGGCCGCCTCCGCCTTCGCCGTCGCGTCGTCGATCGAGAGGCCGACGACGTTCGGGATCGGTCCGAGGCTCACCACCATCGCGATGGTGCTGGTCTCGGACATCGTCTCGGGCAGGGCCGATCCGTCCGGCAGCGAGGCGGAGACGACCACACCGGCGTCGACGTCGGCGTCGAAGATCTTCGAGACGTCGCCGACGGTGAAGGAGCCGCCCGTCACCGCGGCGGCAGCGTCGGCCTCCGAGAGGCCGGCGAGAGACGGGACCGGCAGCTGGCGCGGCCCGCTCGAGACGGTCAGCGTGATGACGGAGCCCTTGTGCACCCCCTGCCCGCCGGGCGGATCGGAGCTCACCACCGTCCCCGCGGGCACGGTGAGGTCGGGCGTCTCCTGCGGCTGCACCTCGAAGCCCTGCGCCTGCAGCTGGGCCGTCGCGTCCTGCTGCGACTGGCTGACGACGTCCGGGATCGACACGATCGCGCCGGGTCCCTCGCCGAACCACCAGGCCGTCCCGCCGCCGATGAGCGCCAGGAGGAGGACGACCACCGTGAGCAGGACGCCGCGGCGCCGTCGGACGCGGCGCCTGCTCGCGAGCCGGGCGACGGTGTCGTCGTCCTCGTCGACCACGAGCACCGCTCCGGGGGCCGGCGCCGGGTCGAAGACCGAGGTCTGCCCGGGCTCCGCCGTATCGAAGACGGCCGTCGCGGGCGCCGGATCGGCGACGGGCGCCGGGAGCGGGGTGACCGCCTGCGTGTCGCCGCGGCGGTCGCTCGGTGTGATGCCCATGAGCCGCTCGGCCTCGAGCAGCTGCGCGAGCATGACACCGGCGTCGCGGGGCCGCATGTCCGGGTCGCGC
The DNA here is from genome assembly GCF_002932915.1 of Rathayibacter sp. RFBD1. NCBI lineage: Bacteria > Bacillati > Actinomycetota > Actinomycetes > Micrococcales > Microbacteriaceae > Rathayibacter > Rathayibacter sp. RFBD1. Next base: position 64,743 of record NZ_PSWQ01000024.1, on the reverse strand, counting down.
TCGGTCGCCCAGAGGACGAGCTCGTCGAGCGAGGTGGGGACGGAGGCGACCGTCGCGCTGGGGTACGGGACGGAGTCGTTCGCGTGCTGGTACGCGATCTGCATCGGCTGCTCGCCCGTGAAGGGCTGCTCTCCGGTGAGCATCTCGTAGATCATGATCCCGATGGCGTAGATGTCGCTGCGGGTGTCGGCGGTGCCCCGCGTGACCAGCTCGGGGGAGAGGTAGGCGATCGTGCCGAGGAGGGCCTGACCGGAGGCGGTGTTGGCGGAGGCGGCGCGCGCGAGGCCGAAGTCGCCGATCTTGATCCGGCCGTCGTCGGCGAGGAGCACGTTCTCGGGCTTGAGGTCGCGGTGGAGGATCCCGGCGCGGTGCGCGGCGGCGAGACCCGAGAGCACGGAGTGCATGATGTCGACGACCTGCTGGGCGGTCAGCCGGCCGCGCTCCTTGAGCAGGTCGCGCAGGGTGATCCCGGGGAGGTACTCCATCACCAGGTAGGCCATGTCCGAGTCCTGGCCCTGGTCGAAGACGCTGACCACGTTCGGGTGGGCGAGACGGGCGGCGGAGCGCGCCTCCTGGACGAAGCGGTTCTTGAACGTCGCGTCGTCGGAGAGGTGGCCGTGCATGACCTTCATCGCCACGCGGCGCTCGAGGCGCTGATCGTGCGCGAGGTAGACCGTCGCCATGCCGCCGCGGGCGATCCTCGAGCGCACCTCGTACCGGCCGTCGACGAGACGGCCGAGGAGAGGGTCGAGCTGGCTGGTGGTCACGCGACGAGTCTAGGCAAGACCCCCGGGGGAACCGGTGAGCGACGCCCGGGCGGCGCAGGACGGGCCCGACTCCTTCTCCGGGGCGCCCGCAGTTGGCGGCCCTCCGGGCTCGTGGCAGTCTTGACGCGTGACCGACTCGTCCGCTTCCCCCGCCACCTCGACCGATTCCGAGCTCGAGTGGCTGACCGTCCCCGACCTCGTGGAGCTGACCGGGCTCGGCGCCGGCCGGGTCCGCCGCCTCCTCGAGGAGCGCCACCTGCTCGGCACCCGCCGCGACGGCGTGCTGAAGGTCCCCGCCCTCTTCCTCCGCGACGGGGAGCCGATGAGCGAGATCCGCGGCACCGCGATCCTGCTCGCCGACTCCGGCTTCACCGACGACGAGGCGGTCGACTGGATGCTGACGGTCGAGGAGAGCCTGGGCACGAGCCCGATCGTCGCCCTCCGCGCCGGCCGCAAGGCCGAGGTCCGGCGGGTCGCCCAGGCCCTGGCCTGATCCCGCCGGTCCGCTCCTAGGAGGTGCGGACCGTGACCTGGGCGGCCAGCTCGCGCAGCTCCGCCACGCCCTCCGTGCGGAGCGGCGCGTCGGGGAGGACCGCGATCGCCGCGGCCACCTCCTGGTCGATGCGCTCCTCGAGCCGCTCGAGGGCGCCGCTGCCCGCGATGATCTCCTGCGCCCGCGCGATGGACGCCGCGTCGGCGTCGTTCCGGCCCACGACCGCGTCGAGCTCGGCCCGCTCGCCCGGCGAGCACGCGCCGCGGGCGAGGCCGAGCAGCACGGTGCGCTTGCCCTCCCGCAGATCGTCGCCGGCCGGCTTGCCCGTCACTGCCGGGTCGCCGAAGACTCCGAGGACGTCATCGCGCAGCTGGAAGGCGATCCCGACCGGGAGCCCGAAGCGGCGCAGGGCGTCCAGCTGCGCGTCGTCGCCGCCGGCGAGGGAGCCGCCGATCACCAGCGGCGCCTCGATGCTGTACTTCGCGCTCTTGTAGACCACCACCCGCTCCGCCCGCTGCAGGTGCTCGTGCTCGGGGTGCTGCACCCACGCGCTCTCCTCGAGGATGTCGAGGTACTGGCCCAGCGTGACCTCGGTGCGCATCAGGTTGAACTCGGCGCGCGCGCGCTCGGCCGCGACTCGATCCCCGAGCGACCACTCCGCCGCGGCGAAGATCTCGTCCGACCAGACCAGGAGGAGGTCGCCGAGGAGGATCGCGGAGGAGCGGCCGAACTCGTCGCGGTCGCCGGTCCAGCCGCCGTCGGCGTGGAAGGAGGAGAAGCGCCGGTGCGCCGCGGGAGCGCCGCGGCGGGTGTCGGAGTTGTCGATCACGTCGTCGTGGACGAGGGCGGCGGCGTGGAACAGCTCCAGCCCGGCGCCCACCCTCGCGATCGGATCGGAGCCGCTCGGATGGGCCTCGCTCGAGGTGCTCGACACCGCGGTCCAGCCCGCCTCGCAGAAGCGCGCGCGGAACCGCTTGCCCCCGCTGAGAAAGTCCCGCGAAAGGTCGCCGAGGGCGGAGACGTCCTCTCCTATGGAGCGCAGAATTGGCGTGCGCCCGGTGAGGAATTCATCGATTCGGAGCTGGACGCGATCGACCAGTCGAGAGCTGTGGTTCACCCGACCAGCCTATGCACCGAAGGTGCCTGGTGCCTGCGTCGGGCTCGGTCTACACTGAAGCGCCGCCCGACCGGTCGAGCCCAGACGCCGCCTATTCCGGTGCCGATCCCCGAAAGGGTCGACGCCACACCCTGAAGGGGTCACGATGCCGCTTTCGGAACACGAGCAACGGCTCCTCGATGAGATGGAGCGGAACCTCTACCAGAACGACGCCGATTTCGTGGCGGCGGTCGGCAAGGGGCGCGGCGGCACCAACTACCGGGCCCTCGTGCTCGGCATCCTGCTCGGCATCCTCGGTCTCGCCGTGCTCGTCGCGGGCGTGGTCGTGCGCCAGCCCCTCGTCGGCATCCTCGGGTTCGCCTTCATGCTCGGCGGCGTGATCGTGGCCATGCGCCCGGCCGCCGGCGGCTCCTCCGAGCCCGGCCTGCCCGACGTCGGCCGTCCGTCGAAGCCCCGCTCGGGCAACCGCCAGGGGTCCGGCTTCATGGACCGTCTGAACGACAGGTGGGACAACCGCGGAGACGGGCGCGGCTAGCCTCCCCTCCGCTCCACCACAGGGTCGATCCTCACGGATCGGCCCTTTTTTCGTGCCCGCGGCCTCCCTCCCGCGGCATTCCCCCTCCACTTCGCCCCACTGTCGCGATTCCGCGGAAACACGCGGATGACCGGGGCCTCTCCGGCGCGCCCCGCGCCGCGCCGGGGTTGTGAGTGGGGGGAAGTGGAGTACTGTGGAGGACACACCATCCTTGGCCGGAAGAAGTGGGGGGCAGTCCGTGTTCCTCGGCACCTATTCCCCCAAGCTCGACGAGAAGGGCCGCGTGATCCTCCCCGCCAAGTTCCGCGACGAGCTCTCCTCCGGAGTCGTCGTCACGCGCGGCCAGGAGCGGTGCCTGTACGTGTTCAGCCAGGCCGAGTTCGAGGTGATGCACGAGAAGATCCGGCAGGCGCCGGTGACCAGCAAGCAGGCGCGGGACTTCCTCCGGGTGTTCCTCTCGGGCGCGAGCGCCGAGACGCCGGACAAGCAGAACCGCGTGACCCTCCCGGCTCCGCTGCGCGCCTACGCCGGCCTCGACCGCGACCTCACCGTCATCGGAGCGGGCAACCGCGCCGAGATCTGGGCGCAGGGCGCCTGGGAGACCTACCTGCAGGAGCAGGAGTCCGTGTTCTCCGACACCCAGGAGGAGGTGATCCCCGGCCTGTTCTAGGTCCTGTCGCGCGACTCCCAGCCACTCGGCGCCCGGACGCACCTTCCCCGGTGTCCGGACGCGAGGTGGATGGGGATCGGACGACAGGAACGGGAACGGCGGGACCGCCATGGCAGAGAACACTCCGAAGGACGCTCCGCGCCCGACCGAGGAGCGGCACCTCCCGGTGCTGCTCGAGCGTTGCGTCGAGCTCCTCGCTCCGGCGCTGGAGCGCGACGGGGCGGTCGTCGTCGACGCGACGCTCGGCATGGGCGGGCACTCGCTCGCGCTGCTCGAGCGCTTCCCCGGCCTGCACCTCGTGGGCCTGGACCGCGACCCCGAGGCGCTGCAGCTCGCGGGGGAGCGGCTCTCCGCCCACGCCTCCCGGATCGACCTCGTGCACGCCGTCTACGACGAGCTGCCCGACGTGCTCGACGAGCTGGGCATCGACACGATCGACGGTGCGCTCTTCGACCTCGGCGTCTCCTCGCTCCAGCTCGACGAGACCGAGCGCGGGTTCTCCTACTCCAAGGACGCGCCGCTCGACATGCGGATGGACTCGACCGCCCCGCTCACGGCGGCGAGCATCCTCGCCGACTACGACGAGACCGCCCTGCGCCGCATCTTCCACGAGTACGGCGAGGAGCGCCTCGCCGCGCGCTACGCCAAGAAGATCGTGGAGGCCCGTCGCGAGGCTCCGCTGGAGCGCTCCGGCCGTCTCGTCGAGATCATCCAGGCGGCGACCCCGGTCGCGATCCAGCGGAACGGCCACCCCGCCAAGCGCGTCTTCCAGGCGCTGCGGATCGAGGTCAACCAGGAGCTGTCCGTCCTCGAGCGGGCGATCCCCGCCGCGCTGGGCCGGATCAACGAGGGCGGGCGGATCGTCGTCGAGGCGTACCAGTCGCTCGAGGACCGGATCGTCAAGCGCGCGCTCCAGGCCGCGTCCTCCTCCACCGCCCCGGCCGGCCTCCCGATGGAGCTGCCGGAGCACCGACCCGAGTTCCGACTCGTCATCCGCGGAGCCGAGCTCGCCTCCGACGACGAGAAGGCCCGCAACCCCCGAGCGACACCCGTGCGTCTGCGCGCGGCCGAGAGGATCAGGAGCACCGCATGAGCGCCACCGCCGTCATCGACCCCGCCGTCATCGACACCGCCCGCCGAGCACGCCCCGAGGAGGAGGCGCCCCGCCCCCGCATCGAGGCCGTCCCGGCCGGTCAGGCGCAGTCGCGCCCGAAGCTCGTCTACGGGATCGTCGCCGTCGCCGGCCTCTTCGCGATCATCGTCGTCCAGCTCCTGGTGAGCGTCGGCCTCTCGCAGGGGGCCTACCAGATCTCGGCGCTGCAGACCGAGCAGAAGTCGCTCACCCGCAGCAACGCGGAGAAGCAGGACGCCGTCGACACGCTGAGCTCGCCGCAGAACCTCGCCACCGCCGCTCAGGGCCTGGGCATGGTCGCCAACACCGCGCCGGTCTACCTCCGCCTCTCGGACGGCGCCGTGCTGGGCGACCCCTCCTCCGCCGCGTCGAGCGAAGTCGCGGGCACCGCCTCCGCGCCGCTCGTGCCCAACGCCCTCGTCCCGGCTCTCCAGCCCGGCGCGAGCGCGTCCTCCCCGGCTGTCGACGGTGCGGCCGTACCGTTGCAGGGCGAGCTGCCCGCGCCCATCACGCACTGACGCACGGCGTCGCGGTCCGCCTCCGCGCGGGCACCCGCCCCGTGGGGCGCACGACGACCATCCGGACCCGACGAACGGCGGCCCGCCCGCCCGGAGCAAGAAGGACACCGCCGCAGTGAGACACCACCGCTCGAGCAGACGCCGCACGGCCGTCACGTTCGTCATCATCGTCGCCGTCGTCGGACTCTTCATCGGCAAGCTGGTGGACATCCAGATCGTGCGGGCGAACGAGCTCACCGATGCGGCCGCCCAGAACCAGTCGAACAGCGTCGTCACCTACGGCCAGCGCGGCCCCATCGTGGACCGCTCCGGGACGGTGCTCGCGGACACCACCACGCGCTACCGGCTGACGACCTCGCCGAAGAACGTGGCCGAGTTCCCGCGCGAGCTGGGCGAGGACCAGAAGGTCATGGTCAGCGTGCAGCAGGCCGCCTCCGAGATCGGCGCGATCACCGGGCAGTCGGTCGAGCAGATCACCGGAGCGGTGGACGCCGCGCTCGCGAAGGACGCGAAGGCCAACTACCTGATCCTCTCGGAGGGGCTCGACCTCGAGGCCTACCAGAAGCTCGTCGCGCTCGACATCCCGTGGACCTACTTCGAGACCCAGCAGGGACGCAGCTACCCCAACGGCGCGGTGGCCGGCAACCTCGTCGGCTACGTCGGGGCGGACGGAGCGGCCCAGGAGGGCATGGAGTACGCGGAGAACACCTGCCTCGCGGGGCAGAACGGGTCCGAGAGCTACGAGCGCAGCGCCGACTACGTCCGGATCCCGGGCAGCACCGTCTCGGAGACCCCGGCCGTCGACGGCGGGACGCTGAAGCTCACCATCGACTCCGACCTCCAGTACTACTCCCAGCAGGTCCTCTCGCAGCGCGTCGCCGAGGTCGGCGGCAGCTACGGGATCGTCGTGGTGCAGGAGGTCAAGACCGGCAGGCTGCTCGCCGTGGCCGAGACGCCGACCGTCGACCCCAACAACGTCGAGGCGAGCGCCTCCGCCGACCGCAGCTCGCGCGCGTTCCGCGCGCCGTTCGAGCCGGGCTCGACCTTCAAGCCGATGACGGCCGCGATGCTGATCGACCAGGGCCAGGCGGGCCCGACGACCCAGGTCGTCGTCCCGGACTCCTTCGAGAAGGACGGCGCCTCGTTCAGCGACGACTTCGCGCACACCCCGACGAACTACACGCTGACCGGCATCCTCAAGGACTCGTCGAACGTCGGCATCTCGATGCTCGGCTCCCGCCTGTCGGCCCAGACCCGCTACGACTACCTGCAGAAGTTCGGTCTCGGCACGCCCACTACGAGCGGCTTCCCCGGCGAGGAGGGCGGCCTGCTCGCCGACTACCAGGACTGGGACAACCAGACGAACTACACGACGATGTTCGGCCAGGGCGTCTCGGCGACCGCGGTGCAGGTCGCGAGCATCTACCAGACGCTCGGCAACGGCGGAGTGCGGCTCCCGTCGCAGCTGATCGACGGCTGCACCACGGCCGACGGCTCCGTCGTGGACGTCCCCGATGCGACGGGCACCCAGGTGGTGTCGAGCTCGGCCGCGAAGCAGGTCGTCGACATGCTGCAGACGCACTACAACGAGGGCTGGCTGGCGAACGACATCCACGTCGACGGCTACAACATCGCCACCAAGACCGGTACCGCGCAGCAGCCCGACGGGAAGGGCGGCTACTCGAAGAGCTACACCGTCTCGCTCGCCGGGCTCGCGCCGGCGGAGGACCCGGAGTACGTCGTGACGGTCACCATCGCCGATCCGGTTAAGATGAACACGTCCCAGGCGACGGCTCCCGTCTTCCAGCAGGTCATGACCCAGGTGCTCAAGACCAACCGGGTGGAGCCGTCCACGGTGCCGCCCGTCGAGTACCCGACGACGTGGTGAGCCCCGCCGGGACCACGATCCACGCACCAGAACGAGAGAAAGAGCGGGCAGTGCACGACCCTCGCCCGCAGTCCTCCCTCCGCCCCGAGCACCCCGTGCCGCGGAGTCTCTCGCAGCTCGTGGCCGAGTTCTCCCTCGGCCCGGTCCGCGGCCTCGAGGGCGTCGAGGTGAGCGGAGTCACGCTGGACTCGAACCAGGTCGAGTCCGGAGACCTCTACGTCGGTGTCGCAGGACGTCGTGCCCATGGCGCGGCCTTCGCGTCGGCCGCCGCGGCGTCCGGAGCCGTCGCCGTGCTGACCGACCCGGCCGGAGCGGAGCTCGCCGCCGACAGCGGCCTGCCCGTGCTGGTGACCCCCGACCCGCGGGCCGCCCTCGGCGACGTCGCCGCGTGGATCCACCGCACCCGCGAGGACGTCCCGATGCTCTTCGGCGTGACGGGGACCAACGGCAAGACGAGCGTCGTCTACATCCTCGACGCGCTGCTGCGCCGGCTCGGAGTCGTCTCCGGCCTCAGCTCCACCGCCGAGCGCCGGATCGGCGACGTCGCCGTGGTCAGCTCGCTGACCACTCCCGAGGCGAGCGAGCTGCACGGCCTGCTCGCGCGGATGCGCGAGTCCGCCGTCCGCGCGGTCTCCATCGAGGTGTCGGCGCAGGCGCTCACGCGGCACCGGATCGACGGCCTCGTCTTCGACGTCGTCGGCTTCACGAACCTCAGCCACGACCACCTCGACGACTACTCCGATCTGCGCGAGTACTTCGAGGCAAAGGCCGACCTCTTCGAGCCGGAGCGCGCACGCCGCGGCGTCGTCACGGTCGACAGCGCCTGGGGGCGCGAGCTCGCCGAGCGCAGCCGCATCCCCGTCGCGACGCTCGCCGGCTCGCCGGTCGTCGGAGTCGCCCCGACGACGCCCGCCGACTGGTCGATGACGGTGCTGGACGCGACGCCCGACAGCACCACCTTCCGCCTGGAGGGGCCCGAGAACCGCTCCGTCGTCGTCACCGTCTCGCTGATCGGCTGGTACATGGCGTCCAACGCCGCGCTGGCGATCGTGATGCTGGTGGAGTCGGGCTTCGACCTGGACGCCGTCGCGCACGCGCTCGAGGACAGCCGTCTCGACGTCTACATCCCGGGCCGCGCAGAGCTCGTCTCGGGGGAGCGCGGACCGCGCGTCTACGTCGACTACGGCCACACCCCCGACGCGTTCCAGAACGCGCTCGAGGCGCTGCGAACCATCACGCCCGGCCGCCTGTTCATGGTGTTCGGGGCGGACGGGGACCGCGACACGACCAAGCGGAGCGACATGGGCGGCATCGCCGCCCGCCTCGCCGACGTCGTGGTCGTCACCGACTTCCACCCGCGCTGGGAGGATCCGGCCGCCATCCGCGCCGCGCTCCTCCAGGGCGCCCGGGCCGCCGTGCCCGACCGGGAGATCCACGAGATCGCCGACCCGCGCGCCGCCGTGCGCGCCGCCGTCGCCCTCGCGCGCGAAGGGGACTCGATCCTCTACGCCGGGCCCGGCCACGAGGACCACCAGGAGATCGCAGGAGTGCACATGCCGTATTCGGCCAGAGACGACGTCCGTCACGCGCTGCGCGAGGCGGGCTGGCTGTAGATGATCGCCCTCACCCTCACCGAGATCGCCGAGGCCGTCTCCGGACGCCTCCACCTGGCCGGCTCGTCCGCCACGGCCGCCACCGTGATCGACGGAGCGACCGAGACCGACTCCCGCGAGATCGCGCCCGGCGGGATCTTCGTCGCCAAGCGCGGCGAGCACACCGACGGCCACCTCTTCGCTCCCGCCGCTCTCGAGCGCGGTGCCGCGCTCCTCATCGTGGAGCGCCCGCTCGACCTCGACGTGCCGCAGGTCCTCGTCGACGACTCCGTCGAGGCGCTCGGAGCGCTGGCGACCGAGGTCGTCCGGCGCGTCCGCGCGAAGGGCGGGCTCACCGTCATCGGCGTCACCGGCTCGAACGGCAAGACGACGACCAAGAACCTCCTCCGCACTGTCCTCGAGCGGGTCGGCGAGACGGTCGCTCCGCGCGGATCCTTCAACAACGAGGTCGGCGCGCCGATCACGATGCTCCAGGTGTCCGAGTCGACGCGCTTCCTCGTCGCCGAGATGGGCGCGAGCGCGGTCGGCGAGATCCGCCGCCTCGTCCGGATGGCCAGGCCCGACGTCGGCGTCGTCCTCGCCGTGGGCCTCGCGCACGCCGGCGAGTTCGGCGGGATCGAGCGCACGCTCGAGGCCAAGACGGAGATGGTCGCCGACCTCACCGCCGACGACGTCGCCGTGCTGAACGCCGACGACGGCCGGGTCGCCTCGATGGCGGGCCGCACCGCCGCCCGGGTCCTCTGGTTCGGCCGCGGCGAGAGCGCGGACGTCCGCGCCGTCGACATCGACGCGACCGCCGACGGCACCCGCTTCGCCATCGAGGTCTCGGCGGGGGAGGGCCGCGAGGCCGCTCGCGCCGAGCTCCTGCTGCGCGTCCTCGGCGAGCACCACGTGATGAACGCCCTCGCGGCGACCGCCGCCGCGCTCTCTGTCGGAGTGGCGCTGCCCGCGATCGTCGAGGCTCTCGCGACCGTCACCCTCGCCGAGCGCGGCCGCATGGAGGTCCTGGGCGGCGAGGACGTCCGCGTCATCAACGACGCGTACAACGCGAGTCCCGACTCCACCGCGGCCGCCCTGCGCACCCTCGCCCAGATCGCGAAGCCCGGGGGGCGCACCGTCGCCGTCCTGGGAGAGATGAGCGAGCTCGGCGAGTGGGCCGACGAGGAGCACGAGCGCGTGGGCCTGCTGGCCGTCCGCCTCAACATCTCCCAGATCGTGGTGGTGGGCCGAGGCGCCCGCCGGATCCACGTCGCGGCCGAGCGCGAGGGATCGTGGAGCGGCGAGTCCGTCTTCGCGGAGACCTCCGACGAGGCGTTCGACCTCCTCGAGGACTACCTGCGACCCGGCGACACCGTGCTGGTCAAGTCGTCCAACTCCGCGGGGCTGCGCTTCCTCGCCGACCGTCTCGGGGAGCGTCACCGATGAGGGCACTCCTCCTGTCCGGCGCGTTCTCGGGAGCCTTCACGCTCCTGATGACGCCCCTGTTCATCCGCCTCTTCCACCGCCTGCAGTGGGGCCAGTTCATCCGCGAGGACGGACCGAAGTCGCACCACGTCAAGCACGGCACGGCGACGATGGGCGGCATCGTCATCATCATCGGCACCGTGGTCGGCTACTTCCTCGGGATGCTGTTCGGCAACCGGGCGATCGCGCCGTCGGCCCTGCTGGTGCTCTTCATGATGGTCGGGCTCGGACTCGTCGGCTTCGTCGACGACTTCCTGAAGACCCGCAACCAGCGCAGCCTCGGCCTCGGCGGCTGGGCGAAGATCGCCGGCCAGGTCATCGTCGCCGCGGCCTTCGCGGTGATCGCGATCATGGTCCGCGACTCCAACGGGCTCACCCCCGCGTCCACCTCGATCTCGTTCATCCGCGACCTGCCGTTCGACTTCGCCTCCCTCGGCTGGATCGGCATCGGCCTGTTCGTGCTGTGGATCTGCATCATCGTCACCAGCACGTCGAACGGCGTGAACGTCGCCGACGGGCTCGACGGACTCGCCACCGGGTCCTCGATCCTCGCGATCGGCTCCTACGTCATCATCGGGTTCTGGCAGTCGAACCAGTGGTGCTTCGACCAGCACCTCAACCCCGAGGTCGTCGACAAGTGCTACCAGGTGAGCGACCCGTTCGACCTGGCCATCATCGCGGCGGCCGTCTCCGGTGCCCTGGTGGGCTTCCTCTGGTGGAACACCTCGCCGGCGCAGATCTTCATGGGCGACACCGGCTCGCTCGGCCTCGGCGGCGCGCTCGCGGCCCTGGCGATCCTCACCCGCACCGAGCTGCTGGTCATCCTCATCGGCGGCCTGTTCGTCATCGTGACCGGCTCGGTCATCCTCCAGCGGATCTACTTCAAGCTGACCCGGGGCAAGCGCATCTTCCTGATGAGCCCGCTCCACCACCACTTCGAGCTCAAGGGCTGGGCCGAGATCACCGTCGTGGTCCGGTTCTGGATCATCGCCGGCATCTTCGTCGCCGCCGGAGTCGGGCTCTTCTACCTGGAATGGCTGTCGCTGGCATGACCGATCCCGCCCGTCCCGACTCCCTCCGCAGCTGGCACTCGGACTGGCGCGGCCTGCGCGTCGCCGTGCTGGGCCTGGGCGTCACCGGGTTCTCGGTGGCCGACACCCTGACCGAGCTCGGCTCCGAGGTGCTGGTCCTCGCCGACCGCGCCGACGAGGAGCGCGAGCGCCTCCTCGAGGTGATCGGCGCCCGCCTGCACCGGGCCGACCGCCTCGACTCCGCTCCGGAGGAGCTGCACGCGTTCGCACCGGAGCTGGTCGTGGTGTCGCCCGGCTTCCGGCCGACGCACCCGATCCTCGTGTGGGCGGCGGAGTCCGGGATCCCCGTGTGGGGCGACGTCGAGCTCGCCTGGCGTGTCCGCGACAAGGTCGTGCGCGCCGACGGCACTCCGGCGGACTGGGTGGCCGTCACCGGCACCAACGGGAAGACCACGACCGTCCAGCTCACGGCGACGATGCTCGTGGCCGGCGGCCTCCGCGCCGCACCCTGCGGCAACATCGGCGTGCCCGTGCTCGACGCGGTCCGCGACCCGCAGGGCTTCGACGTCCTCGTCGTGGAGCTCTCGAGCTACCAGCTGCACTACCTGGGCGCGATCGAGCCGATCGCGAGCGCGTGCCTCAACATCGCCGACGACCACCTCGACTGGCACGGCTCGTTCGACGCCTACCGCGCGGCCAAGGGCAAGGTCTACGCCGGCACCCGCGTCGCCTGCGTGTACAACCGCGCCGATGCGGCGACCGAGCAGATGGTGCTCGACGCCGAGGTGGTGGAGGGCGCCCGGGCGATCGGGTTCGGCCTCGGCGTGCCCGGGCCGAGCGACTTCGGGATCGTCGACGGCATCCTCTGCGACCGCGCCTTCCTCGAGGACCGCCGCACCAGTGCCCTCGAGATCACCACCGTGGACGAGCTCGCCGCTCGGAACCTCGCCGCTCCGCACATCGTCCAGAACGTGCTCGCCGCGGCAGCGCTCTCCCGAGCGTTCGGGATCGAGGTCACGGCCGTCCGCGCCGCGCTGGCGTCCTTCGAGCTCGACGCCCACCGCATCCAGGTCGTCGCCGAGCACGACGGGGTGACCTGGGTGAACGACTCCAAGGCCACGAACCCGCACGCCGCCGACGCCTCGCTGCGCGCGTACCCGTCGGTCGTCTGGGTCGTCGGCGGCCTGCTCAAGGGCGTCGACGTGGACGCCCTCGTGGCCGCGCACGTCGGCCGCCTGCGGGGCGCCGTGGTGATCGGCGCCGACCGCTCGGCGCTGCTCGCGGCATTCCGACGACACGCGCCCGCCCTCCCCGTGAGCGAGGCGGTGCCGGACGACACTGGTGCGGTGATGCAGGCGGCCGTCGAGGCGGCCGCGACGCTCGCCCGCTCGGGGGACGTCGTCCTGCTCGCACCCGCCGCGGCCTCGATGGACCAGTTCCTCGACTACGCGGCTCGGGGCCGCTCCTTCGCGGCCGCCGTGGCGACACACCTGGGAGGGGGAGCCGATGACCGCTCCGACGACGAGCCGCCCCGCGGGCCGCTCGCGCACTGAGCCGCGCGGGAAGGACCGGAGCGGGGCCCGCTCCGCGCGGATCGTCCTCTCGAAGGTCTTCGCCTCCCACTCGCCGAACTTCTACCTCCTCTTCGGAACCACGCTCTTCCTGGTGCTGTTCGGACTGACGATGGTGCTCTCCTCCTCGTCGGTCACCTCCTACGTGTCGAGCGACGACTCCTTCGGGGGCTTCCTGCGCCAGGGCGGGTTCGCCCTCCTCGGGATCCCGATGATGCTGGTGGTCTCGCGGCTGCCCCTCGGCGTGTGGAAGCGCGTGACGCCGATCCTGCTCATCGCCGGCTGCGTCCTCCAGTGCCTCGTGCTCTTCACACCGCTCGGCGACTCCGTCGGCGGGAACCGCAACTGGATCCGCCTCGGCGCCTTCAGCATGCAGCCCTCCGAGATCATCAAGCTCGCGCTCGCCCTCTGGCTGGGGCTCCTGCTCGCCCGCCGCTACCGGTCGCCGAAGGACTGGAAGGACGCGCTCATCCCCGTCCTGATCGTCGGCGGCGCGGCGATCGGACTGGTCCTCATCGGAGGCGACCTGGGCACGGTCGTGATCATGGCGGGCATCGTCCTCGCCGCACTCTTCTACGCGAACGTCCAGATGAAGGTCCTCGTGCCGATCGTGGTGGTCGGTGCGATCGGAGCGGTGCTCTTCGCCGTCTCCAGCGACAACCGCCTCACCCGGATCATGTCCTTCCTCGGCGACTGCTCCAACGTCGAGGAGTACCAGAACTCGTGCTGGCAGCCGGTGCACGGCACCTGGGCGATGGCCTCCGGCGGGATCTTCGGCGTGGGCCTCGGCAACTCCAAGGCCAAGTGGTCCTGGCTGCCCGCCGCGGACAACGACTACATCTTCGCCATCATCGGCGAGGAGCTCGGGCTGATCGGAGCGATCGTCGTCCTGGCGCTGTTCGTGGTCCTCGCGGTCGCCTTCTTCCGCGTCATCCACGCGTCCTCCGATCCGTTCGTGCGGATCAGCACCGGCGCGATCATGGTCTGGCTGATCGGCCAGGCGTTCGTCAACATCGGCGTCGTCCTGGGGGTGCTCCCGGTGCTGGGGGTCCCGCTGCCGCTGATCTCCTCCGGAGGCACCGCCCTGCTCAGCTCGCTCCTCGCCATCGGCGTCGTCCTCTCCTTCGCCCGCACTCAGACCGCGCCCCTGCCCGGCGCGGGCGTGCTGCGCCGCAGGAAGGCGGCGGCGGAGTGACCCGCTACCTCCTCGCCGGCGGCGGCACCGCCGGCCACGTCAATCCGCTGCTCGCGACGGCCGACGAGATCCGCAGGCGGAACCCGGACGACGAGGTGCTCGTGCTCGGCACCGCCGAGGGGCTCGAGGCCCGCCTCGTCCCCCTCCGCGGCTACGAGCTCTCGGTGATCCCGCGGCTGCCGTTCCCGCGCCGTCCGAACGCGGCTGCGCTGCGGTTCCCCGGAGCCTTCCGTGCGACCATCGCCGGCATCGTCCGGACGATCCGCGACCGGCGGATCGACGCGGTGGTCGGCTTCGGCGGGTACGCGGCAGCACCCGCCTACCTGGCGGCGCGCCGCGCCGGCGTCCCCTTCACCGTCCACGAGGCCAACGCGCGCCCCGGGCTCGCCAACCGCCTCGGCGCGCGCGCGACCCGCTCGGTCGGCGTGGCCTTCGAGGGCACGCCCCTGCCGTACGCGCGGGTCGTCGGCATGCCGCTGCGCCGCGAGATCGCCGAGCTCGACCGGGCCGCGCGCCGCGACGAGGCGATGGCGGCGCTGGGCCTCGACCCGTCCCGGCAGACCCTCCTGGTGACCGGCGGCTCCCTCGGCGCTCGACGGATCAACGCGACGGTGCACGCCGCCGCCCGGGATCTCGTCGCCACCGGCTTCCAGGTCCTCCACATCACGGGCGACCGCGCCGAGATCACGGACCCGGGGGTGGCCGGCTACCACCTCCTCGCCTACTGCGACCGGATGGACCTCGCGCTGTCCGCCGCGGACGTGGCCGTCTCCCGCGCGGGGGCAGCGACGGTCAGCGAGCTGACAGCCCTCGGCCTGCCCGCGGTCTACGTCCCGTACCCGGTCGGCAACGGCGAGCAGCGCTACAACGCGCGCGGCGTCGTCGACGCCGGGGGAGCGGTCCTCGTCGAGGACGCCGCCTTCCTCCCCGGCTGGGTCCAGCGGGAGCTCGTACCGCTCCTGGGCGACACCGCCCGTCGCGACGAGATGGCGCGCCGGGCCGCCCGCGTGGGAGTCCGCGACGGCTCCGGGCGGCTCGTCGACCTGATCGAGTCGACCCTCTCCGAGCCGCGCTGAGCCCGCTCCGCGCGGCTCGGGAGAGCACTCCCGCCCACCGTCTACACTGATCCGGCGCACCGCGGGAGGCCCCTCCCGCCCGCCGCGACCCACCCGAAAGCGAGAGCCCCGTGATCAAGCCCGACCTCGGCATCACCGTCCCCGACGAGCTCGGCTCGGTCCACTTCATCGGCATCGGCGGCTCCGGGATGAGCGGGATCGCCCGGCTGTTCCACCACGCCGGGCACCGGGTCACCGGTTCCGACGTCCGCGAGTCCCACCCCATCGAGCAGCTGCGGGAGCTCGGCGTCCCGGTCGCCATCGGCCACGACGCGGCGAACCTCGGGGACGCCGAGGCGGTCGTCGTCACCTCCGCCCTGTGGCCCGACAATCCGGAGTACCTGCTCGCGAAGGAGCGCGGCCTGCCCGTGCTGCACCGCTCGCAGGCCCTCGCCTGGCTGGTGCGCGGCAAGCGCCTGGTCGCGGTGGCCGGAGCGCACGGCAAGACCACGTCGACCGGCATGATCGTCACCGGCCTGCTCGGCGTCGACGCCGACCCCAGCTTCGTCAACGGCGGCATCATCGAGAGCCTCGGCACCTCCTCCGCCGCCGGCTCCGGCGAGGTCTTCGTCGTCGAGGCCGACGAGTCGGACGGCAGCTTCCTCCTCTACGACACCGCGGTCGCCCTCATCACGAACGTCGACCCGGACCACCTCGACCACTACGGATCGCTGGAGGCGTTCGAGGAGGCCTTCGTCACCTTCGCCTCCTCCGCGAGCGAGCTCGTCGTCATCTCCTCCGACGATCCCGGCGCCGTCCGCGTCACCGAGCGGCTGGACGGCGGACGGGTGCTGACCTTCGGCGAGGCCGAGGGGGCGGACGTCCGCGTCGTCGACCTCGACCTCGTCGGCCCCGTCGGCTTCTCGGTCGAGTACGAGGGCAGGCGCTACTCGGCCCGCCTCCGCATCCCCGGCCGGCACAACGCGATCAACGCGGCCGGCGCGTTCGCAGTGCTGGTGGGCCTGGGCTTCGATCCGGCCGCCTCGCTCGAGGCCGTGTCGGCGTTCGGAGGCACGGAGCGCCGCTTCGAGCTGCACGGAGCGGTCCGCGGAGTCAGCGTCTACGACGACTACGCCCACCACCCCACCGAGGTGGCCGCCGCCCTCTCCGCCGCGCGCACCGTGGTCGGCGAGGGCCGCATCATCGCCGTGCACCAGCCGCACCTCTACAGCCGCACCCGCCTCTTCGCCCGCGAGTTCGCCGAGACGCTCGAGCGCTACGCCGACGAGACGATCGTCCTCGACGTCTACGGGGCGCGCGAGGATCCGGAGCCCGGAGTGACCGGAGCGCTGGTCAGCGAGAAGTTCGCCGACCCGTCGCACGTCTCGTTCGTCCCGGACTGGGCGGAGGCGGCCCGCCTCACGGCCGGCATCGCGCGCGAGGGCGACTTCGTCATCACCCTCGGCTGCGGCGACGTCTACCGGATCATCCCGCAGGTGCTCGAGTCGCTCGGCGCGAGCGAGGCCGCGCCGGTCGCACGATGACCGCGGTCCTCGCGCCCGAAGCGGGGGAGCGGCCGTGAAGCGGCCCGACGGCGGACGCCCTCCGGCGCCCGGTCGGAGCGTCCCCGCGCGCGGCGGCGAGCCGGAGCCGGACACCGAGCCGATCCGGATCGTCACCGCGATCCGCGTGGACCCGGAGCCGGCCGAGCGCACTCCGTGGCGCGCGGGCGCGGTCCGCCGCACCCTCTCGGGCCTGCGCCTGCCCGGAGCCGAGAACCGGGCCGTCTCCCGGGCCGCCCGCGAGCGGAGGCGCTACGAGCGGGGGGAGGTCCGCCGCTTCACGAAGCGCGCGCGTCGGCGCCGCCTGATCGCCCTGGTCGTGGCCGGGTCGCTCGTCGCCCTCGCCCTGATCGTCGGAGTCGCGGCCTTCTCGCCGCTCATGGCCGTGCGCACGATCGAGATCTCGGGCACCCAGCGCGTCGACGCCGCCGCCCTGCAGAGCGAGCTCGACGACCAGCTCGGCGTCCCGCTCACCCTGGTGGACCGGGACGAGGTCGGCCGCGTGCTGGGCGCGTCCCCGCTCATCCAGAGCTACTCGGTGCAGACCCGGCCGCCGAGCACCCTCGTGGTGTCGATCGTCGAGCGCACGCCCCTCGGCGTGATCGCGGCGGGGGGCCGCTTCGAGCTCGTGGACGCGGCCGGAGTCGTCATCGAGACGGCGGACTCGGCGCAGCCCGGCTACCCGGTCCTCACCACCGCGTCCGGCGACGCCTCGGGAGCCGGCTTCCGCGCGACCGCGCGGGTGCTGCGCTCCCTGCCCGCATCGCTCGCTCCGCAGGTGACGGCAGCGACGGCCACGACCGGCGACGATGTCTCGCTCACCCTGCAGAACGGCACGGAAGTCGTCTGGGGCGGGTCGGACGAGTCGGCGCTCAAAGCCGTCGTGCTCGAGAAGCTGATGGCCGCGACCGACCCCGCCGTCGTCGGCACCTACGACGTGTCCTCGCCCCAGGCCGCCGTCGTGGCGCCCCGGCCTTGACCGGCGGCGGATCCGCGCGTTCTTTCGAGCGTTGCGGGCGTGTCTGCTGGGAGCGCGACCGGACTCCGCCTACCGTCGGAGCCGAACCCCAAATGCATACTCAGCATAACTTTAAGCCTCAACTACAGGTTTAAGGTTCAGCCCGGAGGCCGGAGACGTGACTTCAAACCAGAACTACCTCGCCGTGATCAAGGTCGTCGGCATCGGCGGTGGCGGCGTCAACGCCGTCAACCGCATGATCGAGCTCGGCCTGCGCGGTGTCGAATTCATCGCGATCAACACGGACGCCCAGGCGCTCCTGCTCAGCGACGCCGACGTCAAGCTCGACGTGGGCCGCGAGCTGACCCGCGGACTCGGCGCCGGCGCCGACCCCGAGGTCGGCCGCCGCGCCGCCGAGGACCACGCCGAGGAGATCGAGGAGGTCCTCGCGGGGGCCGACATGGTCTTCGTCACCGCGGGCGAGGGCGGCGGCACCGGCACCGGCGGCGCGCCCGTCGTCGCGCGGATCGCCAAGTCGATCGGCGCCCTCACCATCGGCGTCGTGACCAAGCCCTTCGGGTTCGAGGGACGCCGTCGGCAGACGCAGGCCGAGGCCGGCGTCGCGACGCTGAAGAACGAGGTCGACACGCTCATCGTCGTTCCGAACGACCGCCTGCTCGAGATCAGCGACCGCGGCATCTCGATGCTCGAGGCCTTCGCGACCGCCGACCAGGTGCTCCTCGCCGGCGTCCAGGGCATCACCGACCTGATCACCACGCCCGGCCTGATCAACCTCGACTTCGCCGACGTGAAGTCGGTCATGCAGGGCGCGGGCTCGGCGCTGATGGGCATCGGCTCGTCGCGCGGCGCCGATCGCGCGATCAAGGCGGCCGAGCTGGCCGTCGCCTCACCGCTGCTCGAGGCCAGCATCGACGGCGCGCACGGCGTGCTCCTCTCGATCCAGGGCGGCTCGAACCTCGGCATCTTCGAGATCAACGACGCGGCGCGCCTCGTCCAGGAGGCGGTGCACGCCGAGGCGAACATCATCTTCGGTGCCGTGATCGACGACACGCTCGGCGACGAGGTGCGCGTCACCGTCATCGCCGCGGGCTTCGACGGCGGAGAGCCGGGCGGGACCGCTCAGGCCGCGATCGCCCAGCCGCGCCAGCAGCAGAGCTCGGCGAGCGAGTCGGCCGCCGAGCCCGTCCCGGCTCCCGCCGCCGCCCCTGCGGCCGGCTCGATCTGGTCGAGCACCCCCGTCGCCGCCCCGGCCCCTGTCGCCGACCCGTCCTTCGACGACGACGACAGCGACCTGGACATCCCCGACTTCCTCAAGTAGTCGTGCCGGATCCGGAGCTGGCCGCGCGCTGGGCCGAGGTCTCCGAGCGGGTCGCCGACGCGACCCGCTCGGCCGGTCGCGAGGCGTCCTCGGTCACGACCATCGTGGTGACCAAGTTCCACCCCGTGTCGCTGCTCCGCGACCTCCTCGAGCTGGGCGTCGTCGACTTCGGCGAGAACCGGCACCAGGAGGCGCAGGAGAAGTCGGCCGAGCTGGCGGGGACCGCTGCGCGCTGGCACTTCATCGGGCAGCTCCAGAGCAAGAAGGCGCGCCAGGTGCGCCGCTACGCCGACGCGGTCCACTCCGTCGACCGGCTCGCGCTCGTCCCGCTGCTGGAGGCGGGGGAGGAGCCGCTCGACGTGTTCCTGCAGGTCAACCTCACCGAGGATCCCGACCGCGGGGGAGCGTCGCCCGCCGACGTCGAGCCCCTCGCCGAGGCTCTCGCCGGGGCGCACGGCCTCACGCTGCGCGGCGTGATGGCGGTCGCTCCGCTGGACGAGGAGCCCCGTCCGGCTTTCGCCCGGCTCCGGTCGATCTCCGACCGCGTGCGCGCCGTCGAGCCCTCCGCCACGGCGATCTCGGCGGGCATGTCGAACGACTTCGCCGAGGCGATCGCGGAGGGTGCGACACACCTGCGAATCGGATCGGCAATCACCGGAGAACGCCCCGCCCGCACCTAACCTCGTGGTGACCCACCTGTGGGAGCACACACGACACGGAGGACACCCCATGGCCAACCCGCTGAAGAAGACGATGGTCTACCTCGGACTCGCCGACGAAGAGGTCGAGTACGAGCGCGCAGAGCCCGTCGAGGCGGCCCCGGCGACGGCCCACCGCGCACCGGTCTCCCCGGTGCAGCCCGTCCCTCCCGTCGAGCCGGTGCAGCAGCCCCGCGCGACGGTCACCCCGCTCCGCAAGCCCACCCCCCAGACCCCGAAGGCGACGGCACCCGCCGAGATGAACGAGATCCTCACCGTCCACCCGAAGCAGTACCGCGACGCGCAGGTCATCGCGGAGAACTTCCGCGACGGCATCCCCGTGATCATCAACCTCTCGCAGATGAGCGATGCGGACGCCCGCCGCCTCATCGACTTCGCGAGCGGACTCTCGCAGGGCCTCTACGGCCGCATCGAGCGCGTGACGAGCAAGGTCTTCCTGCTCTCGCCGTCGCACATCACCGTCGCCGGCGACTCCGCCTCCGCCGAGAGCGACGCCGACGCGTCGTTCTTCGCGAAGTCCTGATCCCGGGGAGCCCTGGCCCCCGGTGACCTCCGTCGTCTCGCTCCTCGGGAGCGTCCTGTACTTCGTGCTGCTGCTCTACTTCTTCGCGATGTGGGCGCGGTTCGTGCTCGACCTCGTCCGCGTGATCCGACGGGACTGGCGCCCCCGCGGTGCCGGCCTCGTCGCCGCGGAGGGCGTCTACACCGTCACGGACCCGCCGATCGGCTTCTTCCGACGCTTGATCAAGCCGGTCTCGATCGGTCCGATCGCCCTCGATTTCGGCTGGAGCCTCACCATGCTCTGCGTCATCGTGGGCATGTACATCGCCACGTGGCTCCAGCGCGCCTGACCGTCCCTGTATCGTTGGCACGTCCGGACGTTCCCCGCGGTGTCAGCACTGCGCCGTGCGCCTGAAGTTGCTAGCTTTAGTCGCGCGTTGTTAAACGTGTACCTACTTGAAATCGAAGGTGGAAAGCCATGGCGCTCACTCCCGAAGACGTTGTCAACAAGCGGTTCCAGCCGACCAAGTTCCGTGAGGGATACGACCAGGACGAGGTCGACGACTTCCTCGACGAGGTCGTCGTGGAGCTCCGCCGCCTGAACCAGGAGAACGAGGAGCTTCGTCAGCGCCTGTCCTCCGGCGACAGCCGCCCCTCGGACGCCCGAGTCTCCGACGCCCCGCGCGAGAGCACTCCTGCTCCCGCCCCGGTGGTCGACGAGGCACCCGAGCCGGAGCCGCAGCCCGAGCCCGAGCCCACCCCGGCTCCCGCACCGGTCGTCGCTCCCGTCAGCTCCTCGCAGTCGGCTCCGGTCGACGAGGCCGAGAGCTCCAGCGGACTCCTGCAGCTCGCCCGCCGCCTCCACGAGGAGCACGTGCGCGAGGGTGCCGAGAAGCGCGACGCGCTCGTCGCCGAGGGCCGTGCCACGGCCGCCCGCATCGTCGCCGAGGCCGAGGCCAAGCAGCGCCAGCAGGTCGCGAAGCTCGAGGAGGAGCGCGCGACGGTCGAGCACCGCATCGACGAGCTCCGCACCTTCGAGCGCGAGTACCGCCAGAAGCTGAAGAGCTACATCGAGGGCCAGCTCCGCGACCTCGACACCCAGCCGGCGTCGACGGAGTCCTCGCTGTCGGGCTTTGGGGCGTAGTCCCGCCGCAGCGGACGTCAGGCCGAGGGTGCTCGTCACCCTCGGCCTCGTCGCGCTCGCGGTCTTCGCGATCGATCAGACCGCGAAGTTCCTGGTCACGACGAACCTGACCCTGGGCGAGGACGTCCACGTCCTCGGCGACGTCCTGATCCTGCACTACGTGAAGAACCCGGGTGCCGCCTTCTCCCTCGCGAGCGGGTCGACCTGGATCTTCTCGATCATCGCGGCGTGCGTCGTCGTCGCCGTGATCTGGTTCTCGCGCCGGATCCGCTCCACCGCGTGGGGCGTCTTCTTCGGCCTGCTGCTCGGCGGCACCCTCGGCAATCTCTTCGACCGGCTGTTCCGAGAGCCCTCCTTCGGGCTCGGACACGTCGTCGACTTCCTCTTCACGCCGTGGCTGCTCCCGGCGATCTACAACGTCGCCGACATCGCGATCTGCACGGCGATGGCGCTGTTCGTCCTCCTGAGCGTGCGGGGCGTCGGCCTCGACGGCACCCGCGAGCGCGCGGGCCGCGACGAGCAGGAGCAGGTCGCGTCCGAGGACGGCGCTCCCGCCACCCCCGGAGCGGGCGCCCCCGCAGCGGCCTCCTCCGTCGAGGAGGCGGCCCGCGACGCCGACCGCCCCGGCGGACGCTGATGGCGCAGTCCCGAGAGCTGCCGGTCCCGGACGGGCTCGACGGCCTCCGCGTGGACGCGGCCGTCGCGAAGCTGCTCGGCTTCTCGCGCACCTTCGCGGCCGAGGTCGCCGAGGCGGGCGGAGTGAGCGCCGACGGACGGGTCCTCGACAAGAGCGACCGCGTGCACGCCGGAACCTGGCTGAGCGTCGAGTGGAGCCCGCGCGAGGAGCCGCGGATCGTGCCGATGGCGGTCCCCGGCCTCGGCATCGTGCACGACGACGACGACATCGTGGTGATCGACAAGCCCGTCGGAGTGGCCGCGCACCCCGCCGTGGGCTGGGAGGGGCCGACGGTGCTCGGCGCCCTCGCCGCCGCGGGCTTCACCGTGTCGACCTCCGGTGCGGCCGAGCGCGCGGGCATCGTGCACCGGCTCGACGCCGGCACGAGCGGCCTCATGGTCGTCGCGAAGTCCGAGCGCGCCTACACGCACCTCAAGCGCGCGTTCCACGACCGCACGGTCGAGAAGGTCTACCACGCGGTCGTGCAGGGCCACCCCGACCCGCTCGCCGGCACGATCGACGCCCCGCTCGGCCGCCACCCGTCCTCGGACTGGAAGTTCGCGGTCCGCGCCGACGGCAAGCCCTCGGTGACCCACTACGAGACGATCGAGGCCTTCCCGTTCGCCTCCCTCCTCGAGATCCACCTCGAGACCGGCCGCACCCACCAGATCCGCGTGCACATGGCCGCCCAGCGCCACCCGTGCGTCGGCGACGCGATGTACGGCGCCGATCCGACCCTCTCGAAGCGGCTCGGCCTCACCCGCCAGTGGCTCGACGCGGTCCGGCTCGGCTTCACCCACCCGGGCTCGGGGGAGTGGGCGCAGTTCGAGGCGTCCTACCCCGAGGACCTGGTGCACGCCCTCGAGGTGCTGCGCGGGGAGTGATCCGCGCTCTCCCGGCCGGACCCGCGTCCGGCGCGGTTAGACTTCTTCCCGCCGTGTCCACGGGCCCTCCCTTGTCGCCGGCCATCCCTCCCCTGCCCGCAGTCCGCCGGAGGCGCATCCTTGCCGAGTAACGATTCCTTCGTCCACCTCCACGTGCACAGCGAGTACTCGATGCTCGACGGTGCAGCGCGGGTGAAGCCGCTGATCGACGCGGCGGTCGAGGAGGGCATGCCGGCCATCGCCGTGACCGACCACGGGAACGTGTTCGGCGCCTTCGACTTCTGGCGCACCGCGACGGCGGCGGGGATCAAGCCGATCATCGGCACCGAGGCCTACCTCACACCGGGGACGCACCGCTCCGACAAGACCCGCATCCGCTGGGGCGACGGCGGAGGGGACGACGTGTCCGGCTCCGGCGCGTACACCCACATGACGCTGCTCAGCTCGACCACGACGGGCATGCACAACCTCTTCCGCCTCTCCTCGCGCGCGTCGATCGAGGGCTACTACTTCAAGCCGCGCATGGACCGCGAGATCCTCTCGCAGTACTCCGAGGGCCTGATCGGCACCACGGGCTGCCCGAGCGGCGAGGTCCAGACGCGCCTGCGTCTCGGCCAGTACAAGGAGGCCCGCCAGGCGGCCGCCGACTACCGCGACATCTTCGGCAAGGAGAACTTCTTCGCCGAGATCATGGATCACGGCCTCGACATCGAGCGGCGGGTGATCGGCGACGTCATCCGGCTCGCGAAGGACCTCGACCTCCCGTTGGTCGCCACCAACGACCTGCACTACACGCACGCGCACGACGCGACCTCGCACGCGGCGCTGCTCTGCGTGCAGTCCGGAACCACCCTCGACGACCCCAAGCGCTTCAAGTTCGACGCGGACGAGTTCTACCTCAAGTCGCCGCGCGAGATGCGCCAGGTCTTCCGCGACCACCCCGAGGCCTGCGACAACACGCTCCTCATCGCGGAGCGCTGCGACGTCCAGTTCGACACCTCGGCGAACTACATGCCCCGCTTCCCGGTGCCGGAGGGCGAGACCGAGGACACCTGGTTCGTGAAGGAGGTCGAGGCCGGACTGCGCGAGCGCTACCCGGACGGCATCTCCCAGGAGGTGCGCGACCGGGCGGACTACGAGACCCGCGTCATCCTGCAGATGGGCTTCCCCGGCTACTTCCTCGTCGTCGCCGACTTCATCAACTGGTCCAAGCGCAACGGGATCCGCGTCGGTCCCGGCCGCGGCTCCGGTGCCGGCTCGATGGCGGCCTACGCCATGAAGATCACCGACCTCGATCCGCTGCGCCACGGCCTGATCTTCGAGCGCTTCCTCAACCCCGACCGCGTGTCCATGCCCGACTTCGACGTCGACTTCGACGACCGTCGCCGCGGCGAGGTCATCCGCTACGTCACCGAGAAGTACGGCGACGAGCGCGTCGCGCAGATCGTCACCTACGGCACCATCAAGGCGAAGCAGGCTCTCAAGGACGCCTCGCGCGTCCTCGGCTTCCCGTTCGGGATGGGCGAGAAGCTGACGAAGGCCATGCCGCCCGCGATCATGGGCAAGGACATCCCGCTCAGCGGCATCAACGACCCCGCCCACGCGCGCTACAAGGAAGCGCTCGACGTGCGCAACGTCATCGCCGAGGACCCGCAGGCCAAGCTGGTCTTCGACACCGCGCTCGGACTCGAGAACCTCAAGCGCCAGTGGGGCGTGCACGCGGCCGGCGTCATCATGTCCAGCGATCCGCTGCTCGACATCATCCCGATCATGAAGCGGGAGCAGGACGGCCAGATCGTCACGCAGTTCGACTACCCCGCGTGCGAGTCGCTCGGGCTGATCAAGATGGACTTCCTGGGGCTGCGGAACCTCACGATCATCGACGACGCCCTCGACAACATCCGCGCCAACCGCGGACAGGACCTCGTGCTCGAGGACCTCGAGCTCGACGACCAGGCCGCCTACGACCTCCTCGCGCGTGGCGACACGCTCGGCGTCTTCCAGCTCGACGGCGGCCCGATGCGCGGGCTTCTCCGACTGATGAAGCCCGACAACTTCGAGGACATCTCCGCAGTCCTCGCGCTCTACCGGCCGGGCCCGATGGGCGCCGACTCCCACACCAACTACGCGCTGCGGAAGAACGGCGTGCAGGAGATCACCCCGATCCACCCGGAGCTCGAGGAGCCGCTCTCGGAGGTGCTCGGAGGGACCTACGGCCTGATCGTGTACCAGGAGCAGGTCATGTCGATCGCGCAGAAGCTCGCGGGCTTCACGCTCGCGCAGGCCGACCTGCTGCGGCGCGCGATGGGCAAGAAGAAGAAGTCCGAGCTGGACAAGCAGTTCGAGGGCTTCTCGGGCGGCATGATCGCCAACGGCTACTCGATGGAGGCCGTCAAGACCCTCTGGGACATCCTGCTGCCCTTCTCCGACTACGCCTTCAACAAGGCGCACTCGGCGGCGTACGGCGTCGTCTCCTACTGGACGGCGTACCTCAAGGCGCACTACCCCGCGGAGTACATGGCCGCGCTGCTCACCAGCGTCGGCGACTCCAAGGACAAGATGGCCGCCTACCTCAACGAGTGCCGGCGGATGGGGATCAAGGTGCTCCCGCCGGACGTCAACGAGTCGATCGGCTTCTTCACCGCCGTCGGCACCGACATCCGCTTCGGCCTCGGCGCCGTCCGCAACGTCGGCATGAACGTCGTCGAGGGCATCCGGGCCGCCCGCGAGGAGAAGGGCCGCTTCGAGACGTTCCACGACTTCCTCCGCAAGGTGCCGCTGCAGGTGACCAACAAGCGCACCATCGAGTCGCTGATCAAGGCCGGCGCCTTCGACTCGCTCGGCTCGACGCGCCGCGCCCTGGTCGAGGTGCACGAGGACGCCGTCGAGGCGGCGGTGGGGGAGAAGCGCAACGAGGCGAACGGCCAGGTCGGCTTCGACTTCGACAGCCTCTGGGACGAGCCGCAGGCCGCGATCCAGGTGCCCGAGCGGCCCGAATGGGCCAAGCGCGACAAGCTCGCCTTCGAGCGCGACATGCTCGGGCTCTACGTGTCCGACCATCCGCTCGCCGGACTCGAGACCGAGCTCGCCAAGCACTACAGCACCACGATCGCCGACCTGCTGATCTCGGAGACGATCGCCGACGGCGAGACCGTGGTCGTCGCGGGCCTCGTCACGAGCGTCCAGCACCGCATGGCCAAGGCCTCCGGCAACCAGTACGGGATGATCCAGGTCGAGGACTTCGGCGGCGAGATCACCTGCATGTTCATGGGGAAGGCGTACCAGGAGTTCGCCCCGGCGCTCACGAACGACTCCATCGTCGTCGTCAGAGGCCGCGTCAGCATGCGCGACGACGGGATGAACCTGCACGCGTTCAGCCTGTTCGCCCCCGAGATGAGCCAGGACGGCGACTCGGGACCGCTCACCGTCTCGATGCCCGAATCGCGCGCGACCACCGACACGGTCTCGCAGCTCAGCGACGTGCTCATCCGCCACTCCGGCCAGACCGAGGTGCGGCTGAAGCTCATCAAGGGCGACACTGCCCGCGTGTTCGAGGTGCCGTTCCCCGTGCGCATCACCCCGGACCTCTTCGGCGAGCTGAAGAGCCTGCTGGGGCCGAACTGTCTGTATTGAATTCCGAGCCGGTCCCCGACCGGCTCGGCGCGGTCGGCTGGGGAGGGTGGCCGGGTTCTCAAGGGCGTCCTGCGTACGGCTACGACGATCCGCTCGCACGCGGATCGCCGGTTCGCCTCGGAGGGTCGGGCGAGAGGGTGGCGGATCGGAGGGCGGCGCGTAGACTGGGGTGGCCATGATCCAGACTCTCGACCTCCGCGGCCGTCGTCCCTCCTCCGCCGAGCTCCTCGCCCTCGTGCCCCGCAATCCGGGCACGTCCGCCTCCGTCGGGCCCGTCGTCGCCGAGCTGATCGCCGACGTCCGCGAACGCGGCGCGGAAGCGCTCCTGGACCAGGCGGAGCGGCTGGACGGCGTGCGCCCCCCGCACCTCCGCGTGCCCGCCGGGCAGATCGCCGAGGCGCTCGACCGCCTCGACCCGGCCATCCGCAGCGCACTCGAGGAGGCGATCGCGCGCGTCCGCCGCGCCAGCGCCGCACAGATCCCCCCGCCCCGCACCACCGAGCTCGACGACGGCGCCACGGTCACCCAGCGCTGGCAGCCCGTCGCCCGCGCCGGGCTGTACGTCCCCGGCGGCAAGGCGGTCTACCCGTCGAGCGTCGTCATGAACGCCGTGCCCGCGCAGGCCGCCGGAGTCGCCTCCATCGCCCTGGTCTCGCCGCCGCAGAAGGCGTTCGGCGGCTCCGTCCACCCCACGATCCTCGCGGCGGCCGCTCTGCTCGGCATCGACGAGGTCTACGCGGTCGGGGGCGCCGGAGCCGTCGCCGCACTGGCCTACGGCGTCGACTCGATCGGGCTGGATCCCGTCAGCATCATCACCGGGCCGGGCAACGTCTGGGTCACCACCGCGAAGCGCCAGGTGCTCGGCCAGGTCGGCATCGACTCCGAGGCGGGCCCGACCGAGATCCTCGTGATCGCCGACGACTCCGCCGACCCGCGCCTTGTCGCCGCCGACCTGGTCAGCCAGGCCGAGCACGACGAGGCCGCCTCCGCGGTCCTGGTCACCGACAGCGCCGAGCTCGCCGCCGCCGTCGAGCGCGAGGTCGCCGTCCAGGCCGCCGCCACCCACCACGCGGAGCGCGTGGCCATCGCACTCGACGGCCCGCAATCCGCGCTCGTGATCGTCGACGACCTCGAGCTCGCCTGCGCGTTCAGCGACGCCTACGGCCCCGAGCACCTCGAGCTGCACACGGCCGACCCCGTCGCGACGGCCGAGCGGATCCACGACGCCGGCGCGATCTTCCTCGGCCCGACCACCCCGGTGAGCCTGGGCGACTACCTCGCCGGCTCCAACCACGTGCTCCCGACGCTGGGGCAGGCGCGCTTCTCCTCCGGGCTCGGCGCCTACACCTTCCTCCGGCCGCAGCAGCTGATCTCCTACGACCGCGGTGCGCTCGAGCGCGTCGCCCCGCACATCCGCGCTCTCAGCGACGCCGAGGCGCTGCCCGCCCACGGCGACGCCGTCGACGCCCGCTTCGCCTGAGACCGAGAGGCCCTCGATGTTCTGCCCCTTCTGCCGGCACCCCGACTCCCGAGTGATCGACTCGCGCACGAGCGACGACGGCCTCTCGATCCGCCGCCGCCGGCAGTGCCCGTCGTGCGGCCGGCGCTTCTCGACGACCGAGACCGCGAGCCTCGTCGTGATCAAGCGCAGCGGAGTCGTGGAGCCGTTCAGCCGCGAGAAGATCGTCAGCGGCGTCCGGAAGGCCTGCCAGGGCCGGCCCGTCACCGACACCGATCTGGCCGTGCTCGCGCAGCGGGTGGAGGAGAGCATCCGCTCCACGGGCGCGTCGCAGATCGACGCGAACGACATCGGCCTCGCCATCCTGCCGCCGCTGCGCGAGCTCGACGAGGTCGCCTACCTCCGCTTCGCGAGCGTCTACCAGGCGTTCGACTCGCTGGACGACTTCGAGTCTGCGATCACCCTGCTCCGCGCCGAGCGCACCTCCGTGCCCCACAGCGCCGATGAGATCTGAGGCCCGGGTGTACCCGCTCCTGTTCCGCACCGTCCTGCGCCGCCTCGACCCGGAGCGGGCGCACCACCTGAGCTTCCCGGTGATCCGGGCCCTCGGAGCCCTCGCTCCGGTCCTGCGCCGGACCACCGTCCCGCGCGGAACGCCCGCGGTCGAGACGCTCGGCCTCCGCTTCGAGACCCCGTTCGGCGTCGCGGCCGGCTTCGACAAGGACGCCACCGCGGTCCTGGGCTTCGGCGCGCTCGGCTTCGGACACGTCGAGGTCGGGACCCTGACCGCTCGGGCGCAGCCGGGCAACGACCGGCCGCGCCTCTTCCGGCTGATCGCGGACCGCGCCGTCGTCAACCGGATGGGCTTCAACAACCACGGGGCCGAGGCCGCGGCGCTGCGGCTGATCCGGCTGCGCAGCGCGCGCCGCCGCCCCGTGATCGGCGTCAACATCGGCAAGAGCCGGGTGGTCGAGGTGGACGACGCGATCGAGGACTATCTGATCAGCACGCGCCTTCTCGCGCCGCTCGCCGACTACCTCGTCGTGAACGTCAGCTCGCCGAACACCCCCGGGCTCCGCGGCCTGCAGGAGATCGACCGCCTCGAGCCGCTCCTCGCGGCCGTCAAGGACGCCGCCGACACGACGCCCCTGCTGGTCAAGATCGCCCCCGACCTCTCCGACGACGAGGTCGGCCGGGTCGCCGAGCTCGCCGTCCGCCTGAGTCTGGACGGGATCATCGCGACCAACACGACGCTCTCCCGGGAGGGCCTCTCGACCGATCGTGCCGTGGTCGAGGCGGCCGGCGCCGGCGGCCTCTCCGGTGCCCCGCTGGCCGCGCGCTCGCTCGAGGTGCTCCGCGTGATCCGCGGCGTCGTCCCCGCGGCCTTCTGCGTGATCTCCGTCGGAGGAGTCGAGACGGCCGAGGACGTGCGCGAGCGCCTCGACGCGGGCGCCACCCTCGTCCAGGGCTACACCGCCTTCATCTACCGCGGGCCCCTGTGGGCTCGGGACATCAACCGGGGACTGGCCCGCGCCTCCTGACCCGCCGTGCACGACGAAGGGCCCCGGAGCCGCGCGAGGCGCGACCGCAGGGGCCCTTCGTGGTCCGCCGTCCGACTACTCGGGGAAGGCGCGGCGCTTGACCTGGGGCTTCGGCAGTCGCATGACGCGCAGCTGGAGGGCGCGCATCGCGGCGTACCAGCGGATGCCCTTCTCGACCTTGTCGGCGCCGTAGCGCTCGGCGAGCTTCCGGCGCATCCGCATGCCGAGGAGGATGCAGTCGATCACCGCGAGGAGGAAGAACACCCAGAGGATGACGAGCGTCGCGTACTGCAGCTCCGGCTGCGGGAAGAAGCTCAGCAGCAGGACGACGACCATCACCGGGATGAGGAACTCGCCGAGGCTGAAGCGTGCGTCGACCCAGTCGCGCACGAACTTGCGCTGAGGACCCTTGTCGCGCAGCGGCAGGTAGCGCTGGTCGCCGGCGGCCAGGCCGATGCGGGCCTGCTCGCGTGACACGGCGGCCTTCTCGCGGGCGTCGCGGGCGGCCTGCTTGCGGTCGGTGACGACCAGCGGACGCTTGCGGGCCAGCTCCTGCTCGCGCCGGGTCGGCGTCGGCCGGCCCTTCCCGGAGCCGGGGGAGCCGGCGTCGTCGGGCGTGTCGGTTGCGATCGGGTGCTTGGCCACGGGGAACGTCCTTGGAATCGGGGGTCTCTTAAGATTACCTCCATGGCTCACGACGCTCCGACTCCGCCCGCACTCTCCTCCGACGAGGAGGCCGTCCTCGCCGCCGTCCGTGACGATCTGCCGCGCTCGCTCGCCCAGCTCGGGCAGCTCGTGCGGATCCCGTCCGTCTCGTGGGACGGCTTCGACGCCACTCGCGTGGCCGCCAGCGCCGAGGCCATCGCCGAGCTCGCGCGCGAGACGGGCGTCTTCGACGACGTCGCGATCCACAGCGCCACGATCGACGGCACCGACGTGCTCGGCCAGCCTGCCGTCCTTGCCACCCGCGCCGCCCGCAACGGAGCGCCGACCGTCCTCCTCTACGCCCATCACGACGTGCAGCCGCAGGGCGCGGAGTCGGCGTGGGAGACGCCTCCGTTCGAGCCGACCGTGCGCGGCGACCGCCTGTACGGGCGCGGTGCCGCCGACGACAAGGCGGGAGTCGTGTCCCACCTCGCCGCGGTGCGCGCACTCCGCGAGGTCGCGGGCGAGGACCACGACCTCGGGCTCGTCCTCTTCATCGAGGGGGAGGAGGAGTTCGGGTCGCGCTCGTTCCCCACCTTCCTCCGCGAGCACCACGACGCCCTCCGCGCGGATGCGATCATCGTCGCCGACAGCGACAACTGGGACGTCGACACCCCCGCGCTGACGGTGGGCCTGCGCGGCAACGTCACCTTCACCCTCACCGTCAGCACTCTCGCGCACGCCTCGCACTCGGGCATGCTCGGCGGAGCGGTCCCGGACGCGATGCTCGCGGCGGTCCGCCTGCTCGCGACGCTCTGGAACGAGGACGGCTCGGTCGCCGTCGCAGGCCTCACCGAGCACGACGGAGCGGTGCCCGAGACGACCGAGGAGGACCTCCGCCGCGACTCCGGGCTGCTCGACGGGGTCTCGCCGATCGGCACCGGCGCGATCCTCTCGCGCCTGTGGTCGAAGCCGGCCGTCACGGTCACCGGGATCGACGCGCCCAGCGTCGTCGACGCCTCCAACACCCTCGTCCCGTCCGTGCGCGTGAAGATCAGCGCCCGCATCGCCCCCGGCCAGGACGCGGAGGAGGCGTTCGCCGCCATCGAGAGCCACCTGCGGGCGAACTCCCCGTTCGGCGCCAACCTCGCGATCGAGGACGTCGACACCGGCAGCCCGTTCCTGGTCGACGCGACCGGCTGGGCCGTGGACCTGGTGAAGGGCGCGATGGCCGACGCGTGGGGACGCGAGCCCCTCGAGACCGGCATCGGCGGGAGCATCCCGTTCATCGCCGACCTCGTGCGCGAGTTCCCCGAGGCGCAGATCCTCGTCACCGGTGTCGAGGACCCCGACTCGCGCGCGCACAGCCCCAACGAGTCGCTGCACCTGGGCGTCTTCAAGCGCGCCGCGCAGACCGAGGCGCTGTTCCTGCTCCGCGCCGCCGCTCACCGCGACTGACCACCGGTCGTGGAATACCCGGGTGACCACCCGGGTTGCAGCCGTAGAATCCCGGAAGGCACGACGACCGTTCCGCCCGTCCCCTGAGGAGTGACATGTCAGACACACTGACCGACCAGACGGCGACCCCCCTCGCCACCCCGCCCAGCGCGGCCCACGGCGTCTCGATGACCCCGACCGCCGCCGCCAAGGTCAAGAGCCTGCTCGAGCAGGAGGGCCGCGACGACCTGCGCCTGCGCGTCGCCGTGCAGCCCGGCGGCTGCTCCGGCCTCATCTACCAGCTCTACTTCGACGAGCGCACCCTCGACGGCGACGCCGCGGTGGAGTTCGAGGGCGTCGGCCTCGTCGTCGACAAGATGAGCGTCCCCTACCTCGACGGCGCCTCGATCGACTTCGAGGACACCATCCAGAAGCAGGGCTTCACCATCGACAACCCCAACGCGGGCGGCAGCTGCGCCTGCGGCGACAGCTTCCACTGACGCCGCGCGGCCCCGGGCCGCAGCGCATCCGAACGGCGTCCGACAGTCCACTCTGGTGGCCCGTCGGGCGCCGTTCGTCATGACTGCACCACTCGGCCGGGACGTCAAGAGCGGGTCGTCGTGCACCGGGCCGCCGGAGCGGAAGGGTAGGCTGGAGCCGGTCTAATACAGTTTCGTGTGAACTGGTCCCCAGTCTTCCGAAAGGTCACCGGTGCGCTTCAATCGCCGAATCCGCAGATGGGTCGCTGCCCCCGTCGCAGGAGCCCTCGCCCTCGTCCTCGCGGGCTGCACGCAAGAGCAGCTCCAGGGCTGGCTCCCCACCGAACCCGGCACGACGAACCACGTCGACCGCGTCATCGGACTCTGGGTCACCTCCTGGATCGTCCTGCTCGCCGTCGGCGTCGTCACGTGGGGTCTCACCATCTGGGCGGTGGTCGTCTACCGCCGTCGCAAGGGGCAGACCGGCCTGCCGGTCCAGCTGCGCTACAACATGCCGATCGAGATCTTCTACACGATCGTGCCGCTGATCCTCGTGATCGGCTTCTTCGCCTTCACCGCGCGCGACCAGGCCGCCATCGAGCAGCCCTACGACGACCCGGACGAGACCATCCAGGTGTACGGCAAGCAGTGGGCGTGGGACTTCAACTACGTCGACGAGGACGTCTACTCCGCCGGTATCCAGGGCCAGTACCAGGAGGGCGGAGACGCCGCCGGCTCGCTCGTCGAGTCCGAGATCCCCACGCTCTACCTGCCCGTCGGACAGAAGATCAAGATCCAGCTCGACGCGCGCGACGTGATCCACTCCTTCTGGGTCGTCGACTTCCTCTACAAGAAGGACATGATCCCCGGCAAGACGAACTACATGTACGTCACGCCTCTCAAGGAGGGGACCTACGCGGGCAAGTGCGCCGAGCTCTGCGGCGAGTACCACTCCGCGATGCTCTTCAACGTCAAGGTCGTCTCGCAGGGCGAGTACGACGACTACATCCAGTCGCTGCGCGACGCGGGCCAGACCGGTCAGCTCGGCGCCGAGTACAACCGCAATTCGAACCTTCCCGGAACCGGCGCGCCGGCCCGCGAGAACGAGGAGTAAGGGAGCATGAGCACCGCCACGGCACCCCGCCCGACGCGCACCGCCGGCACTCCGCCGGTCCAGCGCAAGGCGAACGTCCTCGTCCGCTGGATGACGTCGACCGACCACAAGGTCATCGGGTACATGTACCTGATCACGTCGTTCATCTACTTCTGCATCGCCGGCGTGATGGCCCTGGTCATCCGCGCCCAGCTGTTCGAGCCCGGCCTGAACGTGGTCGAGACGCGCGAGCAGTACAACCAGCTGTTCACGATGCACGGCACGATCATGCTGCTGATGTTCGCGACGCCGCTCTTCGCCGGGTTCGCCAACGTCCTGATGCCGTTGCAGATCGGCGCCCCCGACGTCGCGTTCCCCCGCCTCAACGCCTTCGCGTACTGGCTCTACAGCTTCGGCTCGCTCATCGCGGTCGCCGGATTCGTCACCCCGCAGGGTGCGGCGTCGTTCGGGTGGTTCGCGTACGCGCCACTGTCGAGCACGACGTTCTCACCAGGGCTCGGCGGCAATCTCTGGGTCTTCGGCCTCGCGCTCTCGGGCTTCGGCACGATCCTCGGCGCGGTGAACTTCATCACGACGATCATCACGATGCGCGCCCCGGGCATGACGATGTTCCGGATGCCGATCTTCACCTGGAACATCCTGGTGACGTCGATCCTCGTGCTGCTCGCGTTCCCGGTGCTCGCCGCCGCGATGTTCGCCCTCGGCGCCGACCGGGTGTTCGACGCCCACATCTACGATGCGGCCAACGGCGGTGTCCTGCTCTGGCAGCACCTGTTCTGGTTCTTCGGCCACCCCGAGGTGTACATCATCGCGCTGCCGTTCTTCGGCATCGTGTCCGAGGTCTTCCCGGTCTTCAGCCGCAAGCCGATCTTCGGCTACAAGACGCTGATCTACGCGACCATCGCGATCGCCGCCCTCTCCGTGACGGTGTGGGCGCACCACATGTACGTCACCGGATCGGTCCTGCTGCCGTTCTTCTCGCTGATGACCATGCTCATCGCGGTTCCGACCGGCGTGAAGATCTTCAACTGGGTCGGCACCATGTGGCGCGGATCGGTGACCTTCGAGACCCCGATGATCTGGGCGATCGGCTTCCTGATCACCTTCACCTTCGGTGGACTCACCGGCGTGATCCTCGCGTCGCCCCCGCTCGACTTCCACGTCTCGGACTCGTACTTCGTGGTGGCGCACTTCCACTACGTCGTGTTCGGAACCGTCGTCTTCGCGATGTTCTCGGGCTTCTACTTCTGGTGGCCCAAGTGGACCGGCAAGATGCTGAACGAGACGCTGGGCAAGTGGCATTTCTGGCTGCTGTTCATCGGCTTCCACACCACCTTCCTCATCCAGCACTGGCTGGGCGTCGTCGGCATGCCGCGCCGCTACGCCAGCTATCTGCCCGAGGACGGCTTCACCTGGATGAACCAGGTGTCGACGGTCGGAGCGATGATCCTCGCGGTGTCGCTGATCCCGTTCTTCCTGAACGTGTACATCACGGCCCGCAAGGCGCCCAAGGTGACGGTGAACGACCCGTGGGGCTTCTCCCGGTCGCTCGAGTGGGCCACCTCGTGCCCGCCGCCCCGCCACAACTTCACCTCGATCCCGCGCATCCGCAGCGAGGCCCCGGCGTTCGACCTCAACCACCCCGAGGCCGGCATCCCCGTCGGAATCGGTCCGGCGAAGGACGCTCCGGACGCCCCCACGTACGACAAGTCCGAAGGCACGGTGAAGTAGGGCCATGCGCGCCAACGTCAATCTCTTCTGGCTCCTCGCGGGCTTCTTCCTCCTCGCCGACATCACGTACATCGTGTGGTCGCTGCTCGACACGGGCCAGGTGGAGTGGGTCGGCACCGTCGGCATCGGCCTCTCGGCCGTGCTGGGCGCGTTCATCGCGTTCTACGTCGGCCGCGTCCACAAGGCGCAGGGTGCTGAGCTCCCCGAGGACCGCCTCGATGCGGACATCGACGACGGAGACCCCGAGCTGGGCTTCTTCAGCCCGTGGAGCTGGTGGCCGCTGATCCTGGGCGGTTCCGCGGCTCTCGGATTCCTCGGCCTTGCCGTGGGGTTCTGGATCACCTACATCGCCGTCGGGCTCTTCCTGGTCGCCATCGCCGGCTGGGTGTACGAGTACTACCGCGGGTACTTCGCCCGCTAGGGCGCAGCGCACGGCCGAGGGCCGGGTGCACGAGGGCTTCGGCTCCGTGCACCCGGCCCTTTCGCTTATCCAGGAGGAAGCGACGCGCGGTCGGGGCCCGGTCGGCTCGGCCGTTCGGCTTCGTGCAGGGGCGGCACTCGCCGATCGGTGGCGGATCGAGCCTCCCGGTGAGAGCCGGGACCTCCCGGTAAGGGCCGGGCCTCCCGGTAAGGGCCGGGATCGCTCAGTGAGGGATGACGAGGTGAGCTGGATCTCTCGCGGTGTCCTGCTGGCGGGACACCGAGGCGTCCTGCGCGGAGGAACTCGTCTGGGCACATCCCGACGGCCCGCGACGTGGAAGCTCGCCGGGCAGTGCAGCGGGCGGCGCCGAGCAGGAGCGTCGGCCCGCGTCATCACCCCTACGGGTCTGCGCTGCGACGGCTCCTGCTTTGGTCAGGGGTGAGCGGGCTACGCCTGTGGCGGCTCTCCGGTGCGCCTATGGGCGTGCCGACGGCGGTGGCGCGCTACGGACCGCGGATACTGCCGCGCCTGCGGCTGTAGTGGGGCTGCTGCGCCTGTTCTGGCGCCTGCGCCGCCCTGCGGACGTCTGCACACCGTTCCGAACCCAGCGGAGCCCGCACCCCGGCGGAACCGCGCGCGCCCCTGCGGCTCTCGGAGCTCCTCGGTACGGCTAGCGGGTCGTGCCGGTCGCCGCGAGGGCAGGGAGCCTGAGACGCCGCTGCAGCGACGGTCGTCGATGTCCGGAGGTGGCCTCCTCGGTCTCACCGGCGAGCGTCGCCGTCGCCGATCACAGAGGGTTCGACCGTGAGTGGGGGAGGGCAGTCCTGATAGGCCTGCTGGGAATGGGTACCCTCGAACCGATCCGGAGCGTCTCGACGTGTACGGGGACCGGGCACCTCACCGGACGACCACACTGCGAGCACGCAGAGGGGCTGGCTCACTCCATGATCGGATGGCGGCGGACGTCTCCAGCTCGGCGGTGAGACGGCGTCTCGTGATTCAAGGAGCGGAGGTCTCGAGGTCCGGAGTATCGCCCCACGTTCCTGCCGGCTTGTCGCCGTCGAGGCGCTGTGATCCGGTCTCACCGGCTCTCGGTGCACCGACGACCTCCACCGCGCCGGAGGACAGGCGCCTCCCCGCTGCGGGAACGACGAAGGGCCCGGACGAACGAACGTCCGGGCCCTTCGGGGGAGGATCAGTGCTCGCTGTGCGAGCTCTCGAGCTCCTTCTGGGTGACGGGGGTGATCCGGTCCTCGAAGAACCAGCGGGAGAGGCCGGCGCGGACGCGCTGCGGGGCGGTGATGCGGCCACGCGAGTCCGGACGGATCATCAGGGGCTCGTACTCGTCCTGACCGACGAGCTTCCAGCGCTCGTACTCGTCGAGCTGCTGGTGCACCTCGATGAACTCGCCGCCGGGGAGGCGGACGATGCGGCCCGACTCGAAGCCGTGCAGCGCGATCTCGCGGTCCTTCTTCTGCAGCGCCAGGCAGATGCGCTTGGTGATGAAGTACGCGATGAACGGACCCGCGATGAGCAGGAACTGCAGGCTGTGGATCACGCCCTCCATCGTGAGGTGGAAGTGCGTCGCGATGAGGTCGGACGAGGCGGCGGCCCAGAGGACGGCGTAGAAGCTGACTCCGGCGGCGCCGATCGCGGTGCGGGTCGCGGCGTTGCGCGGGCGGTCGAGCAGGTGGTGCTCGCGCTTGTCACCGGTGATCCACGCCTCGAGGAACGGGTAGAGCATGACCACGGCGATGAACAGTCCGAGACCGACGAGCGGGATCAGGATGTTGAACGACAGGGTTCCGATGCCCGGGATGGCCCACTCGAGTCCCGGCGGGACGAGGCGCAGGGCGCCGTCGGCGAAGCCGATGTACCAGTCGGGCTGGGTTCCCGCGGAGACGGGCGAGGGGTCGTACGGGCCGTAGTTCCAGATCGGGTTGATCGTGAACAGCGAGGCGATGAGGACGACGACGCCGAAGACGATGAAGAAGAATCCACCGGCCTTCGCGGCGTAGACCGGCAGCACCGGGTAGCCGACGACGTTCTGCTCGGTCTTGCCCGCACCGGGGAACTGGGTGTGCTTGTGGACGACCACGAACACGAGGTGCAGGGCGATGAACGCGAGCACCAGCGCCGGCAGCAGCAGGATGTGCAGCGTGTAGAGGCGGCCGACGATGTCGGTGCCCGGGAACTCGCCGCCGAAGAGCAGGAACGAGATCCAGGTGCCGACGATCGGGATGCCCTTGACCATGCCGTCGATGATGCGGAGGCCGTTGCCCGAGAGCAGGTCGTCGGGGAGCGAGTAGCCGGTGAAGCCCTCGGCCATCGCGAGGATGAAGAGGACGAAGCCGATGACCCAGTTGAGCTCGCGGGGCTTGCGGAATGCACCGGTGAAGAAGATGCGCAGCATGTGCAGGCCGATCGAGGCCACGAACAGCAGTGCCGCCCAGTGGTGGATCTGCCGCATCAGCAGGCCGCCGCGGATGTCGAAGGAGATGTCGAGCGAGGACGACATCGCCGCCGACATCTCGATGCCCTTGAGGGGCAGGTAGCTGCCCTCGTAGTGCGTCTCGACCATCGAGGCCTGGAAGAAGAAGGTGAGGAAGGTGCCCGACAGCAGGATGATGACGAAGCTGTAGAGCGCGACCTCGCCGAGGAGGAAGGACCAGTGGTCGGGGAAGATCTTGCGACCGAACTCCTTGACGACCGCGGAGATGCTCGTGCGCTCGTCGATGTAGTTCGACGCCGCTCCGACGTACCCCTTCTGGAACTTGCCGGATCCGAGGATGACGCCGTCCTCGGGCTCCGCGGGGGAGCTGGAGGGGCGTGAGGGGGTGGTGGTGGACATGTGAGTCATCGCTCCCAGAAGGACGGTCCGACGGGCTCCGTGAAGTCGCTTCTGGCGACCAGGTAACCCTCGGCGTCGACGGTGATGGGGAGCTGCGGAAGCGGACGCTTCGCCGGGCCGAAGATGACGGCGGCCTCGCGCGTGATGTCGAATTGCGACTGGTGGCACGGGCACAGCAGGTGGTGGGTCTGCTGCTCGTACAGCGCCACAGGGCAGCCGACGTGCGTGCAGATCTTGGAGTAGGCGACGATTCCGTCGTAGTTCCAGGTCTCGCGACCCTCACTGACGATGAGGTCCTCCGGCTTCAGGCGCATCAGGAGGACGGCGGCCTTGGCCTTCTCCTCCAGCTTGCCCTCGGCGTCGTTGAGGCCCTCGGGGATGACGTGGAAGGCGGATCCGAGGGTGACGTCCGATGCGAGGATCGGCGCTCCCGACGGGTCCAGGGTGAGCCTCGTGCCCTCTTCCCACAGGGTGGTCTTGAGGAGGGCGACGGGGTTCTGGTCCTGCGGGCCGAGGCCCCGGAACAGGATCACGGCGGGCAGGGGGAACACGACGAGGGAGGCGATCAGGCTGTTCCGGACGAGGGAGCGGCGGCCGAAGCCGGACTCCTTGTCGGACTGGTCGAAGATCTCGAGCGCACGGGCGCGGGTGGGCTCCGCGCTGCGGACGGGGTGGCGGATGTCGATGCCCTCGTGGTCCGACATCAGCTGCTTGCCCCAGTGGACGGCGGCGATGCCGATGCCCAGGAGCGCGAGGGACATGCCCAGGCCGATGAACAGCGTGTTCAG
Source organism: Rathayibacter sp. RFBD1 (assembly GCF_002932915.1). Taxonomy (NCBI): domain Bacteria; kingdom Bacillati; phylum Actinomycetota; class Actinomycetes; order Micrococcales; family Microbacteriaceae; genus Rathayibacter; species Rathayibacter sp. RFBD1. The sequence continues at coordinate 25,812 of NZ_PSWQ01000024.1, read as the reverse complement.
CCGGACCGACGCGACGTCCTCGGTGATCGGGAACGCCATGTAGGCGGCGACCGCGAAGATCGAGCCCGCGAAGGAGAGGTAGAAGAGCGTGTACACCGTGCGCTCGGCACGCTTCTCGACCTTGGGGTCGAGGTCGGTCATCCGGGGGCGGTGCGGCGGGAGGCCCGGGTCCTGGACGCGGTCCCGCGTCACGACCGCGGTGCCGGCCGGAGCCGTTCCGTGCCCGGTGGCCGACGAGGTGGCGAGGTCCGTGCCACCCTCATCGTGCTCTGCCATGGTTCTCCTTTTCACGCCGTGTCGGCACCAGTCGGTGCCGTGGGTCAGTCGCGCCCGTCAGGGCGCTGCAGTCGTCTAGTTGGATCGGGCGGTGATCCACACCGTCAGGGCCACGATCGCGCCGAGGCCGAAGATCCAGAGGAACAGGCCCTCCGCGACCGGCCCGAGGGAGCCGAGCGCGAATCCGCCCGGGGACGGGTTGGCCTCGATGTACTTGAGGTACGAGATGATGTCGCGCTTGTCCTCGGGCGAGATGTTCAGATCGTTGAAGACCGGCATGTTCTGCGGGCCGGTGACCATCGCCTCGTAGATGTGGGCCTCGGTCACGCCGCCCAGCGGGGGGGCGAACTTGCCCTCGGTGAGCGCGCCGCCGGCTCCGGCCACGTTGTGGCACATGGCGCAGTTGATGCGGAACAGCTCGGCGCCGTTCGCCGAGTCGCCCTCTCCGTCGAGGACCTCGCCCTCGGGGATCGCGGGGCCGGGGGCCAGCGACGCGACGTAGGCGGCGAGTTCGCCGACCTGCTCGTCGGTGAACTGCACCGGCTTCTCGAGCGCCTGGGGGCCGTGCATCTGCATCGGCATGCGGCCGGTGCCGACCTGGAAGTCGACCGACGCCGCGCCCACTCCGATGAGGGAGGGCGCGTTGTCGGTGCCCGCGGCGTCGAGGCCGTGGCAGGTGGCGCAGTTCGCGGCGAAGAGCTTCGAGCCCTCGTCGATCGTCTGCTGGCTGGCGGACGACGTCTCCGCGGAGGCGGACGTCGCGACGCCGACCGCGGCGTAGGTCCCGCCGGTGAGCCCGAGGCCGATGGCGATCAGGGCCAGGGTGGCGAGCGGATGGCGGCGACCCTTCTTGGCTCGGCTCTTCGTCTTCGGGGAGGCCATCGAGGCGTCCTTCCTGCGGGGGTCGGGAGTGGAGTGGGGCATCGGCGGGCGCGTCACTTGAGGAAGTAGATGACGGCGAACAGGCCGACCCAGACGACGTCGACGAAGTGCCAGTAGTACGAGACGACGATGGCGCTCGTCGCCTCCTTGTGGCCGAAGTTCTTGACCGCGAAGCCGCGGCCGATGACGAGGAGGAACGCGATGAGGCCGCCGGTGACGTGCAGGGCGTGGAAGCCGGTCGTCAGGTAGAAGGCGGAGCCGTAGGCGTTGCTGGAGAGCGTGACGCCCTCGGAGACGAGGGTCGCGTACTCGAGCACCTGGCCGGAGACGAAGACCGCGCCCAGGGCGTAGGTGAGGAAGAACCACTCGACCATGCCCCACTTGAACGGGCTGAGGCCCGTCGCACGCGGCTGCAGCCGCTCGGCGGCGAACACGCCGAACTGGCAGCTGAACGACGAGGCCACGAGGATCACCGTGTTCACGCCCGCGTAGGGGACGTTGAGGATCTGGGTCTCGGCGCCCCAGAGCTCGGGGGAGGTGCTGCGCAGGGTGAAGTAGATCGCGAAGAGGCCCGCGAAGAACATGACCTCGCTGCCCAGCCAGACGATCGTTCCGACCGCGACCGGGTTGGGTCGGTTCACTACGGGCGCGGTGGCCGTGGGGGAGAGAGAGGTGCTCGTCACACAGACCATTATGGCCGATGGCAGGGGAGGGAAGTCGCACTAGCCGGGAGGCGATCCTCGTCGCATAATCTGGGAGCCATGTCGGAAACCCTGTCCTGGCCGCACGTTCTCAGCGCACTCCTCGAGTCCTCCGATCTGAGCGTCTCCGAGGCGACGTGGGCCATGGAGCAGGTGATGGAGGGCGCGGCGACTCCGGCGCAGCTCGCCGGACTGCTGGTGGCCCTCCGGGCGAAGGGCGAGACCGTCGACGAGATCGTCGGCTTCCGCGACGCGATCCTCGACCACGCGGTGCCGCTGGACGTGGACCCGATGGCCCTGGACATCGTCGGGACGGGCGGGGACCGCTTCGGGACCGTCAACATCTCCTCCACCGCGTCGATCATCGCGGCCGCCGCCGGCACGCCCGTCGTGAAGCACGGGAACAAGGCCGCGTCCTCCTCCTCCGGCTCCTCCGACGTGCTCGCGGCACTCGGGGTCGACCTCTCCCTCTCTCCCGAGCGGGTGGCCGAGGTGTTCCGGCGGACGGGGATCGCCTTCGTCTTCGCGTCCCTCTTCCACCCCGGCTTCCGGCACGCCGGTCCGGTGCGCGCCGAGCTGGGCGTGCCGACGGTGTTCAACTTCCTCGGCCCGCTCTGCAATCCAGCGCGTCCCGAGGCCTCTGCGGTCGGGGTGGCGCACCTCGACCGGGTGCCGCTGGTCGTCGGCGTGTTCCGGACGCGCGGGGCGACGGCTCTGGTGTTCCGCGGGGACGACGGCCTCGACGAGCTCACGACCACGGGTCACAGCCACATCTGGGAGGTGTCGCGCGGCTCCGTGGTCGAGCACGACCTCGACCCGCGCGACCTGGGCCTGCCCCGCGCGCGGATCGACGACCTGCGCGGCCGAGACGCCGCCTACAACGCGAGCGTGGTGCGCTCGGTGCTCGCGGGAGACGGCGGCCCCGTCCGCGACATCGTCCTTCTGAACGCGGCCGCAGGCCTCGCGGCGTTCGACCTGGCGCGCGACCCGGACCTGGTGCGCGAGCCCGTCCTGGAGCGCCTGCGGACGTCGATGGACCGCGCGGCGGAGGCCGTCGACTCCGGGGCCGCCACGGCCAAGCTCGAGGAGTGGGTCCGCGAGACGCAGCGCGCCGTCGTCCCGCTGCCGTAGGCGCGAGCGCAGGGCGTAACGTGGGGATGCTGTCCGCGACGGTGCGGGCGGCGATCCACCACGCGCCGGATCGCCCGCAGGTCACGGGACGCCCGAGTGGTGGCCCGATCCTGGAGGAGACCTCGATGAAGAAGCTCATCAACGACCCGAAGAACGTCGTCACGGAGTCGGTGGCCGGCTTCGGCCTGGCGCACGCCGACCTGGTCCGGGTGGTGTCGGATCCCCTGTTCGTGGTGCGGGCCGACGCGCCCCGCTCGGGCAAGGTGGGCATCGTCAGCGGTGGCGGCAGCGGGCACGAGCCGCTGCACGCGGGCTTCGTCGGATTCGGGATGCTGGACGCCGCCGTCCCCGGTCCCGTCTTCACCTCGCCCACGCCCGACCCGATCGTCGCGGCCACGCAGGCCGTCGACGGCGGCGCGGGTGTGCTGCACATCGTGAAGAACTACACGGGCGACGTCCTGAACTTCGAGACCGCGGCCGACCTCGCCGGCGCCGAGGGGATCGAGGTGCGCAGCGTGATCGTCGACGACGACGTCGCGGTGAAGGACTCGCTCTACACCGCGGGCCGCCGCGGCGTGGCCGGCACCGTGCTGGTCGAGCGGATCGCGGGCGCGGCGGCCGAGCGGGGCGACTCCCTCGACGAGGTCGCGACGATCGCCGAGACGGTGATCTCCAACGTGCGCTCGATGGGCGTCGCCCTCACGCCGTGCATCGTCCCGCACGCGGGCGAGCCGAGCTTCGAGCTGGGCGAGGACGAGATCGAGATCGGCATCGGCATCCACGGCGAGCCCGGCCGGGAGAAGATCGCGCTGGAGCCGGCCGACCGCATCGTCGACCGGATCCTCGGCCCGATCCTGGAGGACCTGCCGTTCTCCTCCGGGGACGAGGTGCTGCTCCTGGTGAACGGCATGGGAGGCACGCCGCAGATCGAGCTGTACCTCGCCTACCGCCGCGCAGCCGAGGCGCTGGCCGAGAAGGGGATCACCGTCGCACGCAGCCTCGTCGGCAACTACACGACGTCGCTCGAGATGCAGGGCTTCTCGCTCACCGTCCTCAAGCTCGACGACGCCCTGACCGAGCTGTGGGACTCCCCGGTGCAGACCGCGGCGCTGCGGTGGGGACGCTGAGCGCCCGCGCGCACACCATGACCGGAACGACAGCCGCAGGAGCGGCCCACGAGGAGGAGACGACCATGCAGGACGCACAGGGAGCCGGGCTCGACGCGGCGTGGGCGACGGCGTGGATCCGCCGCGCCGCCGAGTCGATCGCGGAGCACCGGGTCGAGCTGATCACGCTCGACCGGGCGATCGGCGACGGGGACCACGGCGAGAACATGGACCGCGGCTTCCAGGCCGTGGTCGCGAAGCTGGACGGGGCGCCGGAGCAGGGGCTCCCGGCGGACGTGCTCAAGCTGGTCGCGACGACGCTCATCTCCACCGTCGGCGGCGCCTCGGGCCCGCTGTTCGGCACGGCGTTCCTGAAGGCCTCCGCCGCGATCGCGGGCGAGGACGCGCTCGAGGGCGCTGACGTCGCAGCTCTCCTGGCCGCGGCGAGGGACGGCATCGTGCTCCGCGGCAAGGCCGAGGTGGGCGACAAGACGATGGTGGACGCGTGGACGCCGGCGGTCGACGCGGCCGCGGCCGCCGCCGAGGAGGGAGCGGCTCCGGCCGACGTCCTCGCCGCGGCGGCGGAGGCGGCGCAGAGGGGAGCGGAGTCGACGGACCCGCTGGTCGCCCGCAAGGGACGCGCCAGCTACCTCGGCGAGCGCGCCATCGGGCACCGTGATCCCGGCAGCGTGTCGACCGTGCTCCTGCTCCGCGCAGCAGCCGAGGCGGCGGCGTGAGCGTCGGGCTGGTCCTGGTCTCGCACAGCGCGCAGCTGGCGGAGGGGCTGGTCGAGCTCGCGGAGCAGATGGCGGCCTCGGTCGCGCTGGTCGCCGCGGGCGGGACGGACGACGGCGGCATCGGCACCAGCTTCGACCGCATCACGGCGGCCCTGGCGGAAGCGGACTCCGGCGAGGGGGTCGTCGTCCTCTGCGACCTCGGCTCGGCGATCATGACGGCGGAGACCGCGGTCGAGTTCCTCGACGACGACGCGCGCGCCCGGGTCCGGATCGCCGACGCCCCGCTGGTGGAGGGGGCGGTCGCGGCCGCCGTCGCCGCGGGCACGGGGGCGTCGCTGGACGAGGTGCTCGCCGCCGCGGAGTCGGCCCGGGGCGAGGCGCTCGCTGCTCCCGCCGAGGAGGCCTCGCCCGGTGACGAGCGCGTGCAGCGCCGCGTCCGCCTCATCAACCCGAACGGCCTGCACGCCCGTCCCGCGGCCGACTTCGTCACGCTCGCCGCCACCTTCGACGCCCGGATCGACGCGAACGGCAAGGACGCCACGAGCCTGCTCGGCGTGATGTCGCTGGGGCTCGACCGCGGGGACGAGGTCGTCCTCTCGGCGTCGGGGCCGCAGGCCCACGAGGCGGTCGGCCGGCTCGGCGATCTGGTCGAGTCGGGCTTCGGCGAGGTGTAGCGCGCCGTCGACCGGTCCAGGGACCGCGGAGGCGCCTCCTCCTACGCTGAGCGCATGGCCCTCCGCGGAACCCGACCCCCGTCTGTCCTGCTCCGCCGACTCGTCACCGTCCCGCGCGTCGTGCGCCGGGCGGACGCTCGTGCGGCCCGGCGGCTGAACGCCCGTCGCCCGTCGCCCGTCGTCGACGGGGCGCTCGTGGGGCTCTCCCGGGCCGCGGACCACGGAGTCCTCTGGGCCGGCGTCGGCGTCCTGCTGCTCCTGGCGGGCCGTCCCCGCGAGGCTCTGCGGGGGACCGCCTCGCTCGCCGCGGCCAGCGCGCTCGCGAACCTGGTCGGCAAGCGCGTGTTCGGCGGGGACCGGCCGCTCCTCGTCGACGTCCCGGTCGGCCGGCGTCTGGCGACGGTGCCGACGTCGGCGTCCTTCCCCTCGGGGCACGCGGCGAGCGCCGCCGCCTTCGCCGCCGGGGTCGCGCTCGAGTCGCCCCGAGTGGGGGCGGCGGTCGCCCCGCTCGCCGCCGCCGTGGCCTTCTCCCGCCTGCACGTCGGCGTCCACTGGCTCTCGGACGTCCTCGGCGGCGCGGCGCTCGGCGCGGCGGTCGCGGTTGTCGGCCGAGCCGTCCTGCCGGCCGAGCCGCGCCACGTGCCCGTCTCGGAGCGCGCGACCCGGCCCCCCGTCGACCGCAGCCCGCTGGGGGACGGCGCCGCCCTCCTCGTGGTCCTCAACCCCGGCGCGGGCCGGGACTCGCACCGCCCCGATCCCGAGCCGCTGGTCCGAGCCCGGTTCCCGAAGGCGCGCGTGCACCGGCTGACCGAGGGGGAGGACCTCGCCGACGTGGTGCGCGAGGCGCGATCGGGGGACTCTCCGCCCCGGGTGCTCGGGATCTACGGCGGGGACGGGACCATGTCGGTCGGTGCCGCTCTCGCCCGCGCCGAGGGGATGACGCTGCTCGTGCTGCCGGGCGGGACCATGAACCACTTCGCGAAGGCGCTGGGGCTGCTCACCGTCCAGGACGCGCTCGACGCGGCGACGATCGGCGAGCGCCGCGACGTCGACGTGGCCGAGGTCGTCGCGGACGGGGGAGACCCGGTCACGGTGCTCAACACGGTCTCGATCGGCGTCTACCCGGAGTTCGTCGCGGCCCGCGAGAAGCGCGAGAAGCGGATCGGGAAGCCGCTCGCCGCCGTGATCGCGGCCCTCTCGGTCGTGCGGCGCACCGATCCGTTCGAGCTTCGGCGCGACGGGCGCACGCAGCTCGTCTGGTCGTACTTCGTCGGGGTGAACCAGGAGCACCCGCGCACGGCCGCCCCGCTCGCCCGGCGTCGGCTCGACGACGGCCACCTCGACGTGCGCATCCTGCACTCAGGACGGACTCCTCGCACCCGGGGAGCGTTCTCGCTCCTGCTCGGCCGTACGGCGACCCCGGTGGTCGGCCGTGTGCCCGGCTGGCGGGCACCGGTGGTGGAGTCGTTCTCGACGCCGGAGATCACCGTCGGCGCGCGCCGACCCGCCGGGGACGACCCCGAGTGGGCGCACGACGGCGAGACCGAGCGCTTCGACGGCTCCCGCGACGGATTCGACGAGGCCGTGGTGCGGATCGTGCCGCTGGGCCTGCGGGTCTACGCGACCGCGGACTAGGGGGCGGTGCCGGCCCGGTCCCCGCCGTCCGGATCCGCCAGCAGTTCGGCCAGCGCGTCGAGGGCGGCGACCTGCCCGGCCACCACCAGCGAGCGGGCCTCGTCGAGCGGGTGCCACCGGGCGTCCTCCAGCTCGGGGAAGCTGCGCAGCACGCCGGAGCCCCGTGGCCACTCCAGCTCGAAGGTGTTGCTCGCGACGAAGGCGGTGTCCGCGTGTCCGCGCCCGGCGAAGACCGTGACGGTCTTGGCCGCGCTCTGCCGGAACGCGCCGAGGAGGGTCAGCTCCCCGACGGGCGGAGGAGCGCCGGTCTCCTCCTCGAACTCGCGGCGCGCGGCGTCCAGCGGCGTCTCGTCGCCCGCGTGCACGCCCTTCGGGATCGTCCACGCGCGGGGGCGCCGGGTCCAGAAGGGGCCGCCCATCCGCCCGAGGAACACCTCGGTGCCGGAGGGGCCCTCGCGGTGCAGCAGGATCCCCGCGCTCGTCACCGCGGCCATCGCGTCTCTCCGGTCATCCCGCCATCCTGCCCCGCGCCCGTGGAAGGATCGGCAGGACCCGCCCGCGACCGCACGGAGTGAACCATGCACGACCACGAGATCCTCCGACAGCTGCGCGACGCGCTCGGAGACGCGGTCCTGACCGAGGGCCCCGGGTTCGAGGCCGTGCACACCGACAAGTCGGGCTTTTCCGCACCGGGTCGCGCGCTCGCGCTCGTCGCTGCGCGCTCGGTCGAGGACGTGCAGGCGGCGCTGCGCATAGCGACGGAGCACCGGCTCCCGGTCGTGCCGCGCGGAGCGGGAACGGGCCTCGCTGCCGGGGGAGTGGCGAGCGAGGGAGCGCTCGTCCTCTCGACCGCCGCGATGGACCGCATCCTCGAGGTGTCGCTCGAGGACGAGCTGGCGGTCGTCGAGCCCGGGGTCATCAATCAGGCGCTGTCGGACGCCGTCGCTCCGCACGGCCTCGTCTTCTCGCCCGACCCTGCGAGCCGCGCGATCTCGAGCATCGGCGGAAACATCGCGACGAACGCCGGGGGGCTGCTGTGCGCCAAGTACGGCGTGACCCGGGAAGCGGTGCTCGGGTTGACGGTCGTCCTCCCCGACGGACGACTGCTCCGCACCGGCCGCCGCAGCGTGAAGGGAGTCACCGGGTACGACCTCACCGCGCTCCTGACCGGCTCCGAGGGGACGCTGGGCGTCATCGTGGAGGCCACCGTGAAGCTCCGCCCGATCCCGACCGGGCGCGTGGTCACGGTCGGCGCGTACTTCCCGTGCGTCGTCGCCGCGGCCGCCGCCTCCGCCGCGATCACCGCCGCGCGGCTCCGTCCCGCGGTGATGGAGCTGATGGACGAGGCGGCGCTCGCCGCGATCTCGCGCTACACCGGAGCGAGCCTGGACCGCGGTGCCGCCTACCTCCTCGTCCAGACGGACGGCGGAGGAGCGGCGGAGGAGTCGCAGCGCGTCCTCGAGATCGTGACCGCCTCCGGGGGTGCCGCCGAGGCGACCGAGGACCCGGCCGAGGGTGAGGCTCTGCTGGCCGTCCGCCGGGCCTTCCACCCGGCGCTCGAGGCGGAGGGCCGCGTGCTGATCGAGGACGTCTGCGTGCCCCGCTCCGCGCTGCCGCCGATGTTCGCAGCGATCCGCGGCATCGAGGAGCGGACGGGGCTCAGCATCCCCACCGTCGCCCACGCGGGGGACGGGAACCTCCACCCGAACTTCGTGCTGCCCGCGGGGGACGGACCCGTGGAGGAGGACGTCTGGGACGCCGCCGCGGAGCTCTTCCGCACGGCCCTGGCCCTCGGCGGCACGCTCACGGGCGAGCACGGCGTGGGACTGCTCAAGCAGCGCTGGCTGGCGGAGGAGCTGGGCGAGGACTCGCTGGCGCTCCAGCGCGGGATCAAGGCCGTGTTCGACCCGCTGGGGATCATGAACCCGGGGAAGGTCTTCTGAAAAGGGCGCCCCGGGCTACAGCAGCTCGGCCGTGATCATCGAGGCGGTGAGCACGATCGTCGCCGCGGACATGAGCCAGTAGAGGACCGTCTCGCGCCAGGACCCGGCGGAGCCCAGGACGGGCAGCGCGGCGTAGCCTCCGGTGGTCCAGACGTGGCGCAGCGGTGTCCGGCGCAGGCGCCGCGGCAGGCGCACGCGCAGCGGCCACAGCCAGTTGATCCCGCCGGTCGTGAGGGCGTCGCCGGCCACGTGCACGAGGTAGCCCAGCGTCGCGGCGACCCGGAGCCACGCCCAGGTGCCGTCGGCGAGCGCGACGAGCAGGACCGTGACGACCGTCGCCCCGGCCCAGGCGATGCGCCAGGAGGGGGCGGCCCGGACGGCCTTCGCGGCGAACGCGAGGGCGGGCAGCGTGAGCACGGCGGCCACGGCGACGGGACCGACGATCGGCACCGGGAAGCGCAGCGCCGTGAGCACCGGCACCAGGTACCAGACGACGGCGACCGCGAGCAGCGAGTGCATCCCGTGCCGGTGCCCTCCGCTGATCCGGCCCGCGGTCGCGGTGAGCAGGGAGGCGCCCGGCGCCGAGCGGGAGACGGTCGCGCTCGCGTGGTCCGCGTCGGGCACCAGGGCCCAGCCGGCGGCGACTCCGAGGCCGACCAGCCGGAGATCCAGCGGGAGACCCGCGAGGCCGAGGGGCCCGGCGACGGCGGGCACGGAGGCGGCGACGGCCCAGGCGAGCGCACCGGAGACGGCGTGCGAGCGGCCCATCATCGCGGGTCGGCTCCTTCGACTGGGCGCTGCGACGACGGAGGACGGCCGCGGCGGGACGAGAGAACCCCCGGCCGAGTGCGTGAGCACGGACCGGGGGTGAGGGTGGGCGATACCGGACTCGAACCGATGACCTCTTCCGTGTGAAGGAAGCGCGCTACCAACTGCGCCAATCGCCCAGGGGGACGTGCTGGACGACCCGAGAGACGATCGTAGCGGATCCGCGGGGCCCGGATGCACCGCCGACGCCCGCCACGCCCGGGTGAACGGACGGCGACGAGCCGGTTTCGCGCGGAAAGACGCGGATCGGACTCCGAGCGGCGGGATCGGCGTCCGCTCGATTTGGATTCCGGCGCCGCTGTCGTATACATTCTTCTAGGTCGAGCCGGGCAGCGAAAGCGCCGGACAGACAGCACGACAGCACGACACGCAAGACGGCAACATCAGTACGACCTACATGCGGATGTGGCGCAGCGGTAGCGCATCACCTTGCCAAGGTGAGGGTCGCGAGTTCGAATCTCGTCATCCGCTCGAACACCGGTCCTCGGACCGGCGTCATCGGGACGGCACCCTCGGGTGCCTCCCACCTGGTCGGCCCTCGGGCCGCCGACACCGAATCCCGTACACGGTGGATTGGCCGAGAGGCGAGGCAGCGGCCTGCAAAGCCGTATACACGGGTTCGAATCCCGTATCCACCTCGATCGTTCACCGAACGAGGCGCTCCGCACGGAGCAACGGGCGATTGGCGCAGCGGTAGCGCGCTTCCCTGACACGGAAGAGGTCACTGGTTCGATCCCAGTATCGCCCACCACGAGAACCCCCGGCCCCTGGCCGGGGGTTCTGTCGTTCCCGGCTCCGGCGCTACCCTCGCAGGATGCCCGCCCCGATCCCCGTCGACGACCAGGGCACCCTCCTGCGGCTCGTCTCGCGGCACGACGGACCGGCCCTCGCCGCCGCGTACCGGCGCAACCGCCGGCACCTCGCGCCCTGGGAGCCGACGCGCTCGACCCGCTTCTTCGAGGCGGGGGGCCAGACCGACGCCGTCGCGGACGCGCTCGCCGCGCACCGGGCCGGCAGCGTGCTCCCGCTCGTCCTCGACTCGGGCGGCGTGATCGTCGGTCGGCTGACCCTCGCGAACATCGTCCGCGGCGCCTTCGACAGCGGCGAGCTCGGCTACTGGCTCGACAGCGATCTGGAGGGCCGCGGCGTGATGACCCGCGCGGTCGGAGCCGTCCTGCGCACCGCGCGGGAGGATCTGGGGCTGCACCGCGTGCAGGCCGGGACGCTCCTCCACAACGTCGGATCGCAGACCGTGCTGCAGCGCAACGGGTTCGAGCGGATCGGCGTCGCGCGGCGCTATCTGCGGATCGCCGGGGAGTGGCAGGACCACGTCCTCTTCCAGGCGCTGCTCGAGGGCGGCCCGCTCCAGCCTCCGCCGACTCCGCTCGTCTAGGGTGAGCGGCGCCGGCCTTCTCCCGGCGCTCCGAGCGGGAGGGACGCGCCCATGACCACGCGGCACATCGGCGGACGAGAGTTCGACTTCGAGCGGCAGGTGGCCGTGATGGCGGTCGTGAACCGCACGCCCGACTCCTTCTACGACAAGGGCTCCACCTTCGCCCTGGACAGCGCCATCGCGGCCGCCGTGCGCGCCGCGGAGCTCGGCGCCGACTGGGTCGACATCGGCGGAGTGCCGTTCGGCCGCGGCCCCGCCGTCACGCTCCAGGAGGAGCTCGACCGGGTGGTCCCCGTCGTGGCGGGCATCGCGGAGCGGAGCGACGTGGTCGTCTCGGTGGACACGACGAGCGCCGAGGTCGCGCGCGCGAGCATCGCCGCGGGCGCCTCCGTCATCAACGACACGAGCGGGCTGCACGACCCCCGGATGCTCGAGGTCGTCGCCTCCTCCTCCGCCCAGCTCGTCATCACCCACAGCGTGGGCGCCCCCCGCAGCGAGCCGGAGAGACCCGAGTACGACGACGTCGTGGCGACCGTGGTCGACCATCTGCGGAGCCGCGTCGATCGCGCGCTCTCGGGTGGAGTGCCTGCCGGGAGGATCATCGTCGATCCGGGTCACGACCTGAACAAGAACACCCTGCACACGCTCGAGCTCACCCGCCGGCTGGGCGAGGTGGCCGCGCTCGGCTTCCCGGTGCTCGCCGCGGTGTCCAACAAGGACTTCATCGGCGAGGCGCTGGACCGGCCGCAGGGGGAGCGCCTCGAGGGCTCCCTCGCCGCCGCGGTGATCTGCATCCTGAACGGTGCGCGGATCGTGCGCATGCACGACGTGCGCCAGGCGGTGGACGCCGTGCGGATGACGGAGGCGGTGCTGGGCTGGCGGGCGCCCGCCTTCCTCCGCCACAACGTGGAGCCGGCGGCGTGAGCGCCCGCATCGACGGCCTGTCGCCGGCCGGGCAGGACCTGTCCGACGAGGCTCTGCTGGCCCTCTACGCGGACGGGGCGGGCGAGGAGTGGCTCCGGGTCAACTTCGTCGCGAGCGTCGACGGAGCGGTCACCCGTGACGGCGTCTCGGGCGATCTCGGGGGCGCGGCGGACCTGCGCGTGTTCGACCTGCTCCGCCGGCTCACCGACGTCGTGCTCGTCGCGGCCGGCACGGTGCGGACCGAGGGCTACGGCCCGATGGTGCTGAGCGACGAGTCCGTGCGGGCCCGGCTCGGCACCGGGCTCGCCCCGCAGCCCGTCTTCGCGATCGTCTCGGGGTCGCTCGACCTCGATCCCGCTTCGCGGATCTTCACCGAGGCGCCGGTGCGTCCGATCGTCGTGACCACCGGCTCCTCGTCGGCCCGCCGCCGCGCGGAGCTCGCCGAGGTCGCCGACGTGCTCGTCTGCGGCGACGCAGAGCTCGACGCGACGCGGATGCGGGCGCAGCTCGCGGAGCGGGGGCTCGGCAGGATCCACTGCGAGGGCGGTCCGTCGCTGCTCGGGACCCTCCTCGCCGCGGACGCCGTCGACGAGCTCTGCCTGACCGTCGCTCCGACGCTCGAGGCGGGGGACTCCGGGAGGCTCGCCCGCGGCGACGTCCCCGGACCGCGCCCGCAGCACCTGGCGCACGTGCTCAGCGCCGGCGACACGCTGCTCCTGCGCTACCTCCGCCGGCGCTGACCCGCCCTACTCGCGGCGCCGCTCGTTCCCGTCGCGCTTGGCCTCGGAGGCCGGACGGGCGGCGATCACGGGGTGGGCGCCGGTGAAGCCGTCCCGGGCGGACGCGATCGCCAGGATGCGCGGCTTCGCGACGTGCCAGCCCACGATCAGGGTGGGCACGCCGACCACCGCGACGATCCCCACGGTCCAGGTGCCGGTCGGGAAGTCGACGGCGATGAGGACCACCACGATCACCAGGAACGCCAGGGTGAGCCACGAGGTCACCGGGGCGCCGGGCATCCGGAAGGACGGGCGCTCCAGGCGCCCCTGGGCCGCCCAGCGCTGCAGCTGCATCTGGCAGAGGACGATCATGCCCCAGCCCGTGACGATGCCCAGCGCCGAGACGTTGAGGACGATCTCGAAGGCCTCGGACGGCACGAAGAGGTTCAGCACGATCCCGATCAGGGTGATGCTCGCCGTGAGCAGGATGCCGCCGTAGGGGACGCCCTGCTTGTTCATCCGGCCGGTGAAGGCGGGGGCGGAGCCGTTGAGCGCCATGGAGCGGAGGATGCGGCCGGTCGAGTAGAGCCCGGCGTTGATGCTGGAGAGCGCGGCCGTCAGCACGACGAAGTTCATGATCGATCCGGCGATCTCGCCCGAGGAGCCGTCGCCCAGCGAGCTGAAGAACGTGACGAACGGGCTCTCGCCCTTCGAGTAGGCCGTGTAGGGCAGCAGCAGCGTCAGCAGCAGCACCGAGCCGACGTAGAAGACGGCGATGCGCAGGATGACCGAGTTGATCGCGCGCGGGATGACCTTCGCCGGCTCCGCGGTCTCGCCCGCCGCCGTGCCGACCAGCTCGACTCCGGAGTAGGCGAACACCACGCCCTGGACGACCAGGACGCTGGCGATCAGGCCGGCGGGCAGGATGCCGCCGTTGTCGTTCCAGAGGCTGATCCCGGGGTCCACGGCGACGCCGCCGGACTGCAGCGGCCAGCCCGCGGCGAGCACGACGACGCCGATCACCAGGAAGACCACCAGCGCCGTGACCTTGATCAGCGCGAACCAGAACTCCAGCTCCCCGAAGACCTTGACCGAGACGAGGTTCAGCGAGAGCACGACGACCAGGGCGATGAGTGCGAGGAGCCACTGGGGCACGGAGGAGAAGAGCGACCAGTACTTCACGTACAGGGCCACCGCGGTGACGTCGGCGATCGCGGTCATCGCCCAGTTCAGGAAGTACATCCAGCCGGCGACGAAGGCGGCCTTCTCGCCCAGGAACTCGCGGGCGTAGGAGATGAAGGAGCCCGAGCTCGGCCGGTGCAGGACCAGCTCGCCGAGCGCGCGGAGGATCAGGTAGGCGAAGACGCCGCAGACCGCGTACACGACGACGAGCGAGGGACCGGCGGTGGCGAGTCGGCCGCCGGCGCCGAGGAAGAGGCCGGTGCCGATCGCGCCGCCGATGGCGATCATCTGCAGCTGCCGGGGCTTGAGGCCGGGACGGTAGCCCTCCTGCTCCTTCGAGAAGTCGGGCTGCACGGGCCCGCGGTCGTCGTCGCTCTGCGTCACGGGGGCTCCCTCGTCACCGGATCGCGCCGGGCGGCTGCTCCGGCACGCCCGTCAGGGTAAGGGCGCTCTGCTCGGAGGAGGCGGGTGGCGCGGTCCGCGGCATGCGGATCCTCTCAGGATCGGGGCGCCTACCCTGAGGGCATGAGCGGTCCGGACCTCGCACGGCAGTCCTCGCTCGAGGGCGTCCGGATCCCGTCGCCGGCGAGGCGCCTGAACGGCGGCACCGATCCGGCGCTCGTCTGGCGCAACGAGCTCGACGGGCTGACCTTCCGCGTGGACGCCGGGTACCTGAAGTGGAATCCCCGGTCCACAGGCGTCGACCTCCGTCGCGAGATCGCGCGTCTGCGCTGGCTGGAGGGGCGGATCGACGCGCCCCGGATCCTGGAGGCGGGCGAGGACGAGGAGGGGCAGTGGCTCCTCACCGCACCGCTGCCCGGGCGGAGCGCCGTCGATCCGAAGTGGACAGCCCGGCCGGAGGAGGCCGTCCGCGCGATCGCGGCCGGCCTGCGGGCGGTCCACGCGCTCCCCGTCGACGCGGTGCCCGAGGAGCTGCGCGGCGACTCCTGGTTCGCGCGCCGGCCGTCGGCGCTCGGCGCGGCTCCGGAGCTCGTGGACCCCGTCGTGGTGCACGGCGACGCGTGCGCTCCGAACACGCTCGTCGACGACGACGGACGCTGGAGCGGCACGGTCGACGTCGGCGACCTGGGCGTGGGCGACCGCTGGGCGGATCTGGCGGTCGCCGCGGTCAGCCTCGGCTGGAACTACGGCCCCGGCCACACCCCGCTGCTCCTCGCGGAGTACGGAGCGGATCCGGACGACGAGCGAGCGGCCTACTACCGCGCGCTCTGGTCGTCCGAGTCCTGAGTCACTTCTTCTTCGCGGCCTCGTCGTCCTGGGCCGCGCCCTCGTCGCTGCGGTTCTCGCTCGCCAGGCGCAGCCAGCGTCCGTCGCGGACGTCCTTCTCGTGCACGGCCGCCTTCTTGTCGCTCGCGGCGGTGTCGCGCGGGGGGAGCTGGATGGTCTCCTCCGCCTCGATGCCCGCCTGCAGCTCGCGTCCGCGCTCGAGCTCGGCGTCGAACTCCGCGCCGAAGAGCAGGGCGATGTTGGTGATCCAGATCCAGAGGAGGAAGACGATCACCGCGCCGAGCGAGCCGTAGGTCTTGTTGTAGTTGGAGAAGTTGGCCACGTAGAACGCGAAGCCGGTCGAGGCGATCAGCCAGATCGCCAGGGCGACGATCGATCCGATGCTGATCCAGCGGAACTTCGGCTGGCGGATGTTGGGCGCCCAGTAGTACAGGATCGCGACGATCACGATCGCGATGACCACGAGCACCGGCCATTTCGCGATGTTCCACACGGTGAGGGCGGCGGGGCCGAGGCCCACGACGTCGCCGACGGCGGTCGCGACCGGTCCGCTGAGCACGAGGATGAGCGCCGCGATCACGATCAGGACGACCGTCACCACGGTCACGCCGAGCATCGTCGGGCGGAGCTTCCAGAAGGGGCGCCCCTCGTCGATCTGGTAGACGCGGTTCATCGCGCGGCCGAAGGCGCCGACGTAGCCGGAGGCGGACCAGATCGCTCCGACGACACCGGTGACGAAGGCGAGACCCGCGGCGGAGGAGCTGGTCAGCGCCTGGATCGGGTCGCGCAGCAGGTCGACGACCTCGCTCGACGCGAGGTTCCCGATCAGGTCGAGGACCAGATCGGTGGTGGCCTGCGCCTGGCCGAAGAGCCCCAGCACCGACACGATCGCGAGCAGGGCGGGGAAGAGCGCGAGCACGGCGTAGTAGGTGAGCGCGGCGGCGAGGTCGGTGCACTGGTCGGCGCCGAACTCGCGGGCCGTCTTCTTGAGGACGTAGAACCAGGAGCGCTTGGTGATGTCGGTGACGTCGTCGGGCTTCCGGGAATCGTCGGGATCGGGCGCTGTCTTCTCGCGGGTCGTGCTCTGCTCGGCCATGCGGACACGCTACGGGGCCGACAGTCGTCGGACGGCCCCCTTGACGGCGCGGCCGGTCGTGTCGCGGGTCAGGCCCGGCGCTGGCGCGCGGCGGCGAGGGTGCCGAAGAGGAGGAAGGAGCAGGTCGCGGCGAGGACGGTCAGCAGGGGAGCCTCCCAACCGCCGCTCGCGTCGTGCGCGAAGCCGATGACGGTCGGGGCGGTGGCGGCCACGGCGTAGCCGATCCCCTGCACCGTGGCCGAGAGCCGCGACGCGTGGGCGTCGGAGCGGGAGAGCCGCACGACGAGCACGAAGACCACCGTGAATCCTCCGCCCTGGGCCGCGCCGCCCAGCACGCACCAGAGCGCCCAGAGCTGCGGCGCGAGCAGCAGCCCCGCCGGCACCGTGCACCAGAGGAGGCCGACGAGCACGATGCTCCCCAGCGGTCCGAGCCTCCGGACCAGGAGCGGGACGCCGAGGGCGCCGGCGACCGCGGCGAGCTGGAACACGGAGGCGCTCGCGCCCGCGGTCGCGATCGAGAAGCCGTTGCGGTCGACGAGCAGCGAGGGGAGCCACGCCGTCACTCCGTAGTACGAGAACGCCTGGCTCGAGAAGCAGAGCGCGAGCGCCAGCACGGTCGCGCTCCGGAAGATCCGCGGAGCCGGTGCGGCCGGTGCGCGGTCGGCGCGGGCCGGGCGGGGAGTCGGACGCAGGGCCGCCCGAGGCCCCACGGCCACGAGCCAGCCGGCCAGAGCGAGGGCGTTGAGGGCGAGCCAGACGAGCAGGGCGCCGCGCCAGCCGAGCGCCAGGGCGAGCGGAGCGGTGCCGAGCGAGGTGATCGTCGAGCCGACGTTGAGGGCTGCGGTGTAGACGCCCGTCGTGAGGTCGACGCGCTCGGGAGCGACGTCCCGCCGGATCACGACGGGGAGGACGACGTTGCCGATCGTGATGGAGACGCCGATCAGGATGGTGCCCGCCACGGCCGGTCCCACGTCGCCGATCGATCGGACGATCGTGCCGAGCGCGACGCCGATCACCGTGACGGTCACGGCGGCGTCGGGTCCCGCGCGGCGGATCACCAGGAGGGCGAGCGGAGTCGCCAGGGCGAAGCAGAGCACGGGGATGCTGGTGAGGATCCCCGCCTGGCCCGCGGACAGCGCGAGGTCCTCGCGCACCGCGTCGATGATGGGCGCGACGGCGACGATCGGACCGCGCAGGACCAGCGCGACCAGGGCGACCGCCACGACGAGGAGCCAGGGAGCGCTCCGGCGCGCGGTCATCGGGGCGTCGAGGGCCGCGGCACCCCGGTCAGCCGGCCAGGCCGGGGACCCCGGCCGAGAGGTTGCCGACGATGGTGAAGACGCCCGACACCAGACCGAGGATCCCGGTGACGAGTCCGGCCGTCGCGAGCCCGCGACCGCCTCCGACGAGCGGTGCGGCCGCCCGGCCCTTCGCCGAGAAGACGATGGCGAGGATCGAGGGGATCAGCAGCGGATTGATCAGCAGGCTCAGGACGCCGAGCACGAGGCTCGCGATCGCCATGGGGTTGCGGCCCGCCGCGGAGGACGGGGCGGACGGATAGGCGTACAGCTCCTGCTCCGGAGCGCCCGGGGGCGTGCCGTAGGCGGGAGCGGGCGCCGAGGAGGACGGACGGGACCGGTCGGTCCACGCCGTGCCGTCCCAGTAGAGCTCCGAGCCGAGGTCGGCCGGGTGCGGGTACCACCCGGGCGCGGGCAGCGGAGCGGAGTCGTCGGGCATGGGGCGAGTCTAGAGCGGCGCCGATCAGCTCTTGGGCTGCTCGATGCCGAGCGCGTTCCCGTCGGGATCGAGGATCCAGGCCGCCCAGACGCTGCCGCGGTCGGCCACGCCGTTCTCGGTGCGCAGCTCGTCGCTGTCGTAGTCCTCCGGAGCCACGCCCCGAGTCGCCAGCGCGTCCAGCTCGGCGCGCAGGTCGGCCACCCGCCAGGCGGCCTTGGTCTGCTCGTCCTTCGAGCCCGTGGTGCTGGCGGTGACGGTGAGCCGGGTGCCGCCGCAGGAGTAGGCGATCGCCGACTCGCTCTCCTCGAGGACCTCCAGTCCCAGGGAGCCGGCATAGAAGGCGCGGGAGGCGGCGAGGTCGCGGGAGAGCAGAACGGGGCCGATGGGGGAGTCGGAGAGCACGGTGAGTCCTTTCGTCGGTGGGCCTCCAGTCGACGCCCGCTGCGGCCCGGCGCGGAAGGGGTTGCCACCGGGCCGGCCGGAGGGGGCGGGCGCGGCAGAATGGCCTCGGCCGTGCCCGTCGCGCGGCCGGGAGGAGCCCTCATGAGCTGGACCATCGACGAGGTGGCGTGGACCCACCCGGACGCCGAGCGTCTGCGCGACGCGCAGCGGCGCGAGCTCGACGAGCGCTACGGCAACGACGACCACGAGCCCGGCACGCCGCCCTCGGCCGACGACGTGCCCGTATTCCTCGTCGCCCGCGACGCGAGCGGCACGGCGGTGGCCTGCGGCGGACTGCGGCCTCTCGACGACGACGTCCTCGGACCGGGGGCGATCGAGGTGAAGCGGATGTTCGCCGACCGCGCCGCCCGCGGCACCGGAGCGGCCACGGCCGTCCTGCGCGCGCTCGAGGCGCGGGCGGCCGCTCTGGGCACGACGCGCCTGGTGCTGGAGACCGGGACGCTCCAGCCCGACGCGATGCGGTTCTACCTCCGGGAGGGCTACCACGCCATCCCGCCGTTCGGCGCCTACATCGGGTCCGAGCACTCGGTCTGCTACGCCCGCGATCTCGCTCTCGGCGCCTGAGCGTCAGCGGCGCAGGGTCTCCACCGGGTACTCGCCGAAGCGGCGGTGGTACGCCCCCGAGAAGCGGCCCTGGTTGAGGAAGCCCCAGCGCGCGGCGACGGCGCGCACGGTCTCCTCGCCCGGAGCGCCCTCGCGCAGCTCGACGCGCGCCCGGTCGAGACGCACGCCGCGCAGGTAGCCGAGCGGAGTGTCGCCGAAGTGCCTCCGGAACGCGGCCTGCAGCGCCCGCGGAGTGAGCCCCGCCGCTGTCGCGATGTCGGACACGGTGACGGGCGACGCGGCGAACGCGTGCAGGAACTCGGCGGCACGCAGCAGGTGCTCGAGCCCCGGCCGCAGCACCTGCGCCGGAACGACGACCGGCCGGTGCGCGAAGGTCGCGAGCAGGTGCAGAGCGACGCCGCGCTCGGCCGCCACGAGCTGCAGCGCGGTCGCCTCGCGGCCCGACCGGAGGACGCCCGCGAAGTCGTCGACCGCCCGCCACCAGCCCGGGAGTGCCGACGCGGAGGCGATCGAGCGGTGGTCGAAGACGAGCGGCAGCGGCACGCCGTCGCCGGCCTCGGACGCGACCTGCTCGAGGAGGCCGGCGGCCACGTGCACGAGCCGCTGCTGGAAGTCGCGGCTGACGAACTCGAACGGACGCGCGCTGGGGAACACGACCGGCCGCCCCGGCAGGTGGACGATCCGATCGCCCTCCGGGTCCACCACGCTCGTGCCGGAGAGGAACCACGAGACGACGTACTCGCCCGCCGGACGCAGCCCCCCGGACACGGAGCCCCGGAACACAGACGTCCGCAGGCTCACGCCCTCGCTCCCGGAGACGTCGTAGCGGAAGGAGAAGGGCCGCTCGACCGGTTCCGTCCGGAATCCCGACCCGCCGTAGCCGTCCGAGTAGAAGCGCCGCGCCTCCTCCAGGTCGGCCCCGGAGCGCGTGAAGCGCTGCAGCGCAGGACCGGCACCCATCGGACCAGGATGCCACCTGGACGGATTGCGCACCGGTCGCCCCCGCGCCCCTCTCCGGGGCACGTCCTGTCGGCAGGGTGACGGGGTCGGACGACACGGACGGAGACGCATGGAGATCAGCGCACGCAGACTCGCGGCACGCGACGCGGTGGCCGTCGTCGCCGTGCTCGCCGCACTCGAGGGGGCGCTCGCCGTGGACTCCCTGCCGCCCGGCCTGGAGGAGGTCCTCCTGCACCAGCTCGAGCGCAGCTCGCTCGTGCTCCCCGGCGCCGACCGGGACGAGCTCGCCTCCGCTCTGCGCGCGCTCGACGCCCGCGTGCGCGACGCGCTCGGGTAGAGGCCGCCGCCGACTACAGTCGAGGGGTCAACCGAGCCCGAGGAGTGCCCGCACGTGTCGAACGAACCGTCGAATCCCGCAGAGAACGAGTCCCACTCGGTCGTCACCGAGGCGGGCACGGGATTCACGCACTTCACCGACCGGGCCGTGGTCGCGATCCGCGTCAACGGGGAGCTCAAGGACCTCGCCGCCGACGTCGTGCCGGGCGACCGCATCGAGCCGGTGCTCATCTCCTCGCCGGACGGGCTGAACATCCTCCGCCACTCCGCGGCCCACGTGCTCGCACAGGCGGTGCAGCAGATCAACCCGGAGGCGAAGCTGGGCATCGGCCCGCCCGTCACCGACGGCTTCTACTACGACTTCGACGTCGAGGAGCCCTTCACGCCCGAGGCGATGAAGGCGCTCGAGAAGGCGATGGACCGCATCGTCCGCCAGGGCCAGCGGTTCGTGCGCCGCGTCGTCTCCGAGGAGGAGGCGCGCGCCGAGCTCGCCGGCGAGCCCTACAAGCTCGAGCTGATCGGGATCAAGGGCGGGGGAGCCGAGGACGAGAGCGTCGAGGTCGGCGGCGCCGAGCTCACCATCTACGACAACGTCGACCCGCGTTCCGGCGAGACGGTCTGGAAGGACCTCTGCCGCGGCCCGCATCTGCCCAACACCCGCATGATCGGCAACGGCTACGCCCTGACCCGCAACGCTGCCGCCTACTGGCGCGGCTCGGAGAAGAACCCGCAGCTGCAGCGCGTCTACGGCACCGCGTGGCCCACGAAGGACGAGCTTCGCGAGCACCAGGCCCGCCTCGAGGAGGCGGCGCGCCGCGACCACCGCAAGCTCGGCCACGAGCTCGACCTGTTCTCCTTCCCGGACGAGATCGGCTCCGGCCTCGCGGTCTTCCACCCCAAGGGCGGGATCATCCGCTACGAGATCGAGCAGTACATGCGCGAGCAGCTGCTCGCCCACGACTACGAGCTCGTCTACACGCCGCACATCACCAAGGGCGACCTGTTCCTCACGAGCGGGCACCTGCAGTGGTACTCCGAGGGGATGTTCCCCCCGATGCACCTCGACGAGCTGCAGGACGAGGACGGCAACGTCACCCGCCAGGGCCAGGACTACTACCTCAAGCCCATGAACTGCCCGTTCCACAACCTGATCTTCCGCTCGCGCGGCCGCAGCTACCGCGAGCTCCCGCTGCGCCTGGCCGAGTTCGGCACCGTGTACCGCTACGAGAAGAGCGGCACCCTGCAGGGCCTCACCCGCGTGCGCGGCCTGACCCAGGACGACGCCCACATCTACGTCGCGCAGGAGGACGTGTCGGCCGAGCTGACCCGCAACCTCGAGTTCGTGCTGCAGGTGCTGCGCGACTACGGCCTCGACGACTTCTACCTCGAGCTGTCCACGAACGAGGAGGGCAACCCGAAGTTCGTCGGTGCGCCCGAGCAGTGGGAGGAGGCGATCGAGTCGCTGCGCGCGGTCGCCGTCGCCTCCGGTCTCGAGCTGGTGCCGGATCCGGGAGGAGCGGCGTTCTACGGTCCGAAGATCTCGGTGCAGGCGCGCGACGCCATCGGCCGCACCTGGCAGATGTCGACCATCCAGCTCGACTTCAACCAGCCCGAGCGCTTCGAGCTCGAGTACACGGCCTCGGACGGCTCGAAGAAGCGGCCCGTGATGATCCACCGCGCGCTCTTCGGCTCCATCGAGCGCTTCTTCGCGATCCTCACCGAGCACTACGCCGGGGCGTTCCCGGTCTGGCTGTCGCCGGTCCAGGTCGTGGGCATTCCGATCGCCGACGAGTACCTGCCCTACCTCGAGGAGGTCGTCGGCGAGCTCAAGCGGTCGGGCATCCGCGCCGAGATCGACTACTCCAGCGACCGGATGCAGAAGAAGATCCGCAACGCCACGCTGCAGAAGGTGCCCTTCCAGATGATCGTGGGGGAGAAGGACCGCGACGCCGGAGCCGTCAGCTTCCGCTTCCGCGACGGCACGCAGGAGAACGGGATCCCGGTCGCCGACGCCGTCGCGCGCATCCGCGAGGCCGTCGCCTCGAAGGCGCAGGTCTGAGCGTGAGCGACGGCAACGTGCCCGAGGGAGCGGAGGGCTCGGCGCACCTCGCCGGGGTTCCCGACGAGTTCCAGCGCCTGTGGACGCCGCACCGGATGGTCTACATCCAGAAGGGGCAGCCCGGAGCCGACGACTGCCCCTTCTGCGTGGCGCCGACGCTGAGCGACGAGGAGGCCCTCATCGTCGCCCGCGGGGAGCACGCCTACGTCCTGCTGAACCTGTTCCCGTACAACTCCGGCCACCTCCTGGTCTGCCCGTACCGGCACATCCCGCTCTACGACGAGGCCACTCCCGAGGAAGTGGCCGAGATCGGAGCGCTCACGCAGACGGCGATGCGCGTCGTCCGCTCGGTCTCGAACAACGACGGCTTCAACCTCGGGATGAACCAGGGCGCGGTCGCGGGAGCGGGGATCGCCGCGCACCTGCACCAGCACGTGGTTCCGCGCTGGGCGACCGACGCGAACTTCTTCCCGATCATCGCCCGCACGAAGGCGCTCCCGCAGCTGCTCGGCGACGTGCGGGCGAGCCTCGCGGCGGCCTGGCCGAGCCTCTAGACCGCCGCCCGGCCCCCTGTCCAGCGCCGCGGACGGCGGGCGCCGTCTCGTAGACTCGGAGCTGCCGTCGGCGGAAGTCGCCGCACAGAACAGGACTCGCGAACATGACCGACACCACCACTCCGTCCTCGTCCGCTCCCGAGCAGTTCGGCTCGAGCCGCGTCAAGCGCGGTCTCGCCGAGATGCTCAAGGGCGGCGTCATCATGGACGTCGTCGACGCCGATCAGGCCCGCATCGCGGAGGACGCCGGCGCGGTCGCCGTCATGGCGCTCGAGCGCGTCCCCGCCGACATCCGCTCGCAGGGCGGCGTCGCACGCATGAGCGACCCCGACCTGATCGACGGCATCGTCTCCGCCGTGTCGATCCCCGTCATGGCGAAGGCGCGCATCGGCCACTTCGTCGAGGCGCAGATCCTGCAGGAGCTCGGCGTCGACTACATCGACGAGTCCGAGGTCCTCTCGCCCGCCGACTACGTGAACCACATCGACAAGTGGAACTTCACCGTCCCCTTCGTCTGCGGAGCGACCAACCTGGGCGAGGCGCTGCGCCGCATCACCGAGGGCGCAGCGATGATCCGCTCGAAGGGCGAGGCCGGCACCGGCGACGTCTCCGAGGCGACCAAGCACATCCGCACGATCTCCGGCGAGGTCAACCGCCTGAAGGCGATGACCAAGGACGAGCTCTACGTCGCCGCGAAGGAGCTGCAGGCCCCCTACGACCTGGTCGTCGAGATCGCCCGGACCGGCAAGCTCCCCGTCGTCCTCTTCACCGCCGGCGGGGTCGCGACCCCGGCCGACGCGGCGCTGATGATGCAGCTGGGCGCCGACGGCGTGTTCGTCGGCTCCGGCGTCTTCAAGTCGGGCGAGCCCGCCAAGCGCGCGGCCGCGATCGTGAAGGCGACCACCTTCTTCGACGATGCGAAGGTCGTCGCGGAGGCCTCGCGCGGCCTGGGCGAGGCGATGGTCGGCATCAACGTGGCCGACGTGCCCGCGCCGCACCGCCTCGCCGAGCGTGGCTGGTAGCGCCGACGCGCCGCTCGCCGGCGCAGGACCGACGCGGGAGTCCCTCGAGGGGCTCCGCGTCGGCGTCCTCGCGCTGCAGGGCGACTTCCGCGAGCACGCGCACGTCCTGCGCGAGCTGGGTGCCGAGGTGGTGCTGGTGCGCCGCCCGGAGGAGCTGGCCACCGTCGCGGGGCTGGTCATCCCGGGCGGCGAGTCCACGGTGATGGACAAGCTGTCGCGACTCTTCGGCCTCGCGGAGCCGGTCGTCGAGGCGATCAGTGCGGGGATGCCCGTCTACGGGACGTGCGCCGGGCTGATCATGCTCGCCGACCGGGTCCTCGACCACATCGACGGCCAGAGCAGCTTCGGCGGCCTGGACGTGTCGGTCCGGAGGAACGCGTTCGGCAACCAGCTCGACTCCTTCGAGACCGATCTCGACGTGCCGGCCATCGGCGATCCGCCGGTGCACGCGGTCTTCATCCGCGCACCGGTCGTGGAGGAGCTGGGGGAGCGGGCGACCGCTCTCGCCAGCGTCGCCGACGGGCGGGTGGTCGCGGTCGAGCAGGGCAACCTCCTCGGGACGGCGTTCCATCCCGAGATCACCGGCGACTACCGGTTCCACGAGCTGTTCCTGCGGAAGGTCGCGGCGACGCGCTTCGGCGACTGACCCGCTGCCGTCCCCTCCGCCAGGGGTGGACGGTGCGGGAACCGCGGGCCAGGGTGGTCGCATGCCCGAACTCCCCGAGGTCCAGGCCCTCGCTCTCGATCTCGACGCGCGCCTGGGCGGACGCGTCCTCGAGCGGCTCGACGTGTTCGCGATCTCCGCCCTCAAGACCGTGGCCATCCCGCCGTCGGCTCTCTCCGGCGAGACCGTCCTCGGAGTGTCGCGGCACGGCAAGTTCCTCGACCTCGCAGTCGGCGAGGCCCACGTCCTCCTGCACCTCGCCCGCGCCGGCTGGGTCCGCTGGCGGCCCGAGCGGCCGACGGCGCCGGCGAAGCCCGGCCGGGGACCGCTCGCCGCGCGGCTCGTCCTCGACGACGGGTCGGGGTTCGACGTGACGGAGGCCGGCACCAAGAAGAGCCTCGCGCTCTCGATCGTCGCCGATCCGCTCGACGTCCCGGGAGTCGCCCGGCTGGGTCCCGATCCGCTGGACCCGGAGTTCACCGAGGAGATCCTCGGCGCGATCCTCGCCACGGCGGGCCGGGCGCAGGTGAAGGGCGTCCTCCGCGACCAGTCCCGCATCGCCGGCATCGGCAACGCCTACTCGGACGAGATCCTCCACGTGGCGCGCATGTCGCCCTTCAAGCCCGCCGCGCTCACCGCCGACGAGCTGGGCCGCCTCTACGCGGCTCTCCGCTACACCCTCGAGGAGGCGCTCGCCCGCGCCGAGGGCCTGCACGCGGCCGACCTCAAGCGCGAGAAGAAGCTCGGCATGCGCGTCCACGGCCGCATAGGAGAGGCGTGCCCCGTCTGCGGCGACACGATCCGCCAGGTGGTCTTCCACGACTCCACGCTCCAGTACTGCTCCACCTGCCAGACCGACGGCAGGATCCTCGCCGACCGGCTGCTGTCGCGGCTGATCAAGTAGCGAGCCGGTCCCTGCCCGGCTCGCTACTTGATCAGCCGCGACAGCAGCCGGTCGGCGAGGATCCTGCCGTCGGTC